>LJUR01000121.1 GCA_001304105.1 Deltaproteobacteria bacterium SM23_61 | reverse complement strand
CATCGATGAGAAAAGAGGAGCGGATGATTCCCTCGACCTTTTTGCCTCACTGTTTTAATTCCCCTTACCATTTCTTTGTAAAGGGCCCCCTCTGACCTATTCTCAATCTCCGAGAAAATAGTCAACTTAGTCAACAACGTCCAGAACCCTCCCCTCTTCCCAAATTTTTCAAATGGAAAGGCCGCCCCCGGGTCTTTCAATACCTCTATTTGTCCACCTTTGTCAGCTTCACCCCGATCTGGGAGGCGATGATAACCAGTGTCGTGGAGATGAATATCATCAGGATTCCCAGGGCGGAGAGTCTTCCCCACAGGCCGTCTTCAGCGAACCGCAGGATCTGGACAGCGAGGACCTCCGTTCCCGGCCGAGAGAGGACGACGGAGAGGCTCAATTCCCTGACGAACATCGTGGCCATCAGGATCCACCCGGAGACGATTCCCGGGATCAGCAGCGGAATAACGATCCGTCGCATGGTGTAGAGCGGCGCGCCCCCGCAGACGCGGGACGATTCCTCCAGGTTTTTGTGGATCTGGACGAAGGCGCTGGTGAGCGGCCGGATCCCGTATGGCAGGTAGGTGGCGATGTAGCCGATGAGCAAAGCCCAAATCGTGGCATACAGGGGCGTCTGGACGAAGAACCACATGAAACCGATGCCCACGACGATCCCCGGGAAGGAGAAGGAGAGAAAGCTCAGGGATTCGAGAAAGCCGGAGGCTGCCGTCCGGACCTTGACGATGACGTAGGCAACGAAGAAAGAAAGGATGACCCCCAACGTTGCCCCCCCGACGCCCAGGTAAAGGCTGTTCTTCAGGGAAAGCAAGGAGACGGGGTCTTTGAAAACCGCGATCCAGTGCTTCCAGCTCATCATGGCAAAGGCCTTCCCGCTCGGCACCATGGAGTAGGGGACGACCGAGGTGTAGAAGAGGACCAGGACCGGCAGGACGATAAGGATGAAGGAGAGCAGGGCCACGATCCCAAAGAGGGGATATTTGGCCCCCTTGAGGTCGATCACGGCCGGCCGGTATCCCCGGCTCGAGACGGTCACGTATTTTTCGCCTTGCCGGGTCAGTCTCCGGTAGAGGAGGATGAGGGTGATGGAGGCACCCAGGGCGCTCATGCTCACCGCCGCCGCCAATCCGTAGTCTGTGGCATACCCGGTTGCGACGATGCGGTAGATATGGGTGGCGAGCACGTAGATCCGCCCCGGCATGCCGATGACCGATGGGACCGCAAAGGAGGCCAGGCTCCGGACGATGACCAGCGTCAGGGCGGCGAGGATGGCCGGCCGGAGGACGGGCAGGGTTACCCGGAAGAGGGTGCGCAGATTGGACGCCCCGCAGACCTTGGAAGATTCCTCCAGGGAAACGTCGAAAGCCGACATGGCGGGAGCGATGACCAGGTAGGCGATCGGCAGGTCCAGGAGGCCCTCCACGAGGATCATCCCCTGGAGGGTGTAGATGCTCACCGCCGCTCCTTCCAGGCCGAAGAGCTGTCGCAGGACGAGGTTGATCATGCCGTTAGAGGGGTTGAGCAGGAGAACCCAGCTGACGGCGAACAGGATGTGCGGAACCATCATCGGGATGAGGGAGATGGTCCGGAAAAGAAATTTGAAGGGGATGTTGGTCCGGGTGTTCAGATACGCCAGGAACAGGGCCAGGGCGGTGGCGACGGTGGCGGAGCCGACGGTGAAGATAACCGTATTGGCGAGGATGTCGGCAAGCGCGGGGTCGATGTAGCCCTTGGCGTACTTCGAAAGGGTGAAACTGCCGAAGGCGCTGAGGCCCTCGCTGAAGCTCCCCAGAATGAGCATGAAGACGGGGCAGATGGTGAGAAATCCCACGATGAGTATCAGCCCCGGCGTCAGGGCCGTCCTCGTTTTCCACATTGCCGGTTACCTGTTCAGCTCAAGAGGATGGAACAGTGATGCGGGTCGAAACAGAGGGCGATCTCCTCGCCCTCCCGGACGGCGGTCGTCGGCTCGATCCGGAAGATCAGGGGGGTTTCGTTTACCCGGATCTCCCCCTCGTAGGCGTCTCCGACGAAGACCAGGGATTCGACCCTTCCCTGGAAAATGTTGCGCCCGTCGCCCGGGTCTCCCTTCAGAACCCTGATGAATTCGGGCCGGATGCACACCGCGACCGCTTTTCCCGGCGAGGCCCCGCTCTTCTTCTCACAGGCTATGGCCCCGATCGTGGAATCGATCATCGTATAGGGCTCCCCGACCGTTGCGACCCTGCCTTCGATGAAGTTCGCGCGGCCGATGAAATCGGCGACGAACCGCCGGTCGGAATCGAAATAGATCTCCCACGGCGTTCCCACCTCGACGATACGGCCGCTCTTCATCACCGCGACCGTGTCCGATAACGACAGCGCCTCGATCCGGTCGTGGGTCACATAGACAGCGGTGATCTTTAGCTCCCGGAGGAAACTCCGCAGCTCCTTGCGCGTCTCTTCCCGGAGCTTGGCGTCCAGATTGCTCAGGGGTTCATCGAAAAGGATCACCTTCGGTTCCGCCACCAGGGCCCTGGCCAGGGCGACGCGCTGTTGCTGACCGCCGCTGAGCTTCGTTGCCGGTCGGTTCTCGAAGCCGTCGAGCTGTACGAAATGAAGCGTCCTTTCGACCTTCCTTCGGATCTCGTCTGAGCGTTCGTTCCGGGTCTGAAGCGGGTAGGCCACGTTGTCGAACACATTCATGTGGGGCCAGATGGCATAGGTCTGGAACACCATACCCAGCCCCCTTTTCTCCGGCGGGACATAGATGTCCTTTTCGGTCGAGAAGACGACCTCATCCCCGATGGCGATCTCCCCGGCGTCGGGCATCTCCAGGCCGACGATGCACCGCAACAGGGTGGTTTTGCCGCAGCCGCTCGGGCCGAGGAGGGTGAAGATCTGGTTGGCGGCGATCTTTAGGTCGACGTCGGCAAGCGCCACGATCGTCTTGCCTTCCGCGGAATAAGTCTTGCTGAGTCTCCTGATGCTGATTTCCATGTTTTCTTCCCGATGGGTCCCGAAACCGCGGGAACGCGATCCCGGGACCCCAAAAGGGCGAGCAGAAGGTGAGGGTTGAGGTTTAAGGTTTCGCGAAAATCTTCTTGAACTCCCCGCCCCACTTTTTGACCTCCGCATCCGAAAGCTCCCGGATCGGGATCACCTTCGCCTTGTCGATGCCGGCGATGGGGGGATATACGCCCGGGGCGAGTACATATTCGCCCACCTTCTGGGCCAGGATTTTCATGGCGTCCTTGGATAGCCAGTAATCCACGAAGAGCCTGGAGGCGTTCGGATGGGGGGCCCCGGCGGTGACCGCTATCCCGCGGGGGGTCCCCATTATGGGCTGGGAGACCCTCGCC
This sequence comes from Deltaproteobacteria bacterium SM23_61, assembly GCA_001304105.1. Classification (GTDB taxonomy): domain Bacteria; phylum Desulfobacterota; class SM23-61; order SM23-61; family SM23-61; genus SM23-61. Next base: position 6,564 of record LJUR01000121.1, on the reverse strand, counting down.
CAATCCAGGGGCGCCGGCGCCTTGGTGATGATGTACTTCGGCATGGAGATGCCGATCGGCTTTTCGCCGCTCTCGATCGGGGCGGGTGTCGGGCCGAAGGAGGCCACGAACATGGGTTTGTTGGCGGCGAGCCCTTTGAGGAACTTCAGCCATTCCGTCTCCGATTTGATGACATTTTCCTTAAGCCCGATCAGCCACGAGATGGTCGTCGGATGGGAGGAGGGATCGGCCATGACGATCTTCCCTTTCCATTTCGGGTCCGTCAGGTCCTCGTATCTTTTGGGGACATCCCCCGGTTTGACGAGTTCCTTGTTGTAAATCAGGGCGACATACTCAATACCGAAGCTCTGGATTTTTCCGTCCTTGTACGTCCATTGCGGATATTCGGCCGCGACCGGGGATGTGTACGAGGCCAGGACGCCCTTTCCTTTGAGGATTTCCAGAACCGGGATCGGCGCCTGGAGAACGTCGGCCTTGAGCTTTCCGGCCGCGTGCTCCGTCAGGACGGTGGCGATGAACCTGGTCGTGGAGAGTCTCGTATACTCTGCCTTGACGCTGTACTTCTTTTCAAAATCCTTCAGGATGGGTCCTATAGAGGTGATGTTGGCATAAAATGTCACCTTCCCTTCCGCCTTGGCCTTTTCCGTTATCTTCCCAGCCTCTTTCTCCGCCGCAAAGACATAGGGGACCATGCATAGGATCACAGCGACAAAAATAATGAGTTTCTTCATAACGTCTCCTCCTTCTCGTAATTAAGATTTCCCTGCTTCGTGAAAGATGATCTCCTCATTCCTGGAGCGGGGCATCGCCTTTATCTGAGCTTCCCGAACAAGAGCTTCCGAACGAGTCAGGGCATCCTCCCCTTTTCTTCATCCCATGGATCATTCTTAAGTATTTACTCTCCACATTCACTATCCATATACTAAAGCTTCTTACAGGGCAATTTCGATCACAAAATACAATTTTAAGCCAAAAAACTCTCTTTTTTTTCAGAAATGGCTCGCACACTCAATTATTTGGCTTGTCCGACCCCGACGGCCGCCGAAAAATGCCGTTCTAAGGCTCAAAAACCACCCTTTTGGGGTTGGTTTTCTCCGCAATATTCAACACTTAGCCTGGCGCGACCCGGATGAACCCACTTATGACATGAAAACTAAACGAATTCATCTCCAACGTATGGAAAGAACCTGCTGAAGGCCTCGGCATATTGATAGCGATGATTTCCCGAACATCTGCGCGCATGGTTTCCCCGCATCTTTGCCCTTTCCGCGTAGTAATCGATCAAGTGCTTCTGGGCCTTAAAAACTTGCATCGCAGCCAATTTTGGCTCATAGGTTTCCGTGATATCAATCATCACCTCCGGTTTAAAATCGCAAATTTCGGTCTGATGAGGTTCGAAACCGAAGATCCTTGCCTGTTTGGCCGTCGGGTATCCATCCATCCTCACTCCGTTGGATATGGAAAGGACACTCGCTTCAAAAACAAATCTTGATACGGTTTCGTGATCGGGGTTAAAAGCATCCTTGGGGCCGTGGGTTATAATATGGTGCGGTTTCTCTTTCCTTATCTTTCGCACCATCCTCTCGAGGCGATCCGGGCGAAATTCCATGAAATAATCCTCATAATCCCAGACCTCAATATTTTCAACCCCCAGATGTTTTCTTGCGCTTTCAATCTCAAGGTGCCGGACCTTCTTTACATTGTCGATGGTTTGGCCTTGCAAATTCCAAAGGTCATTGGATTCGCCCCTGACGCCATAGCTTAAAATGACCAGCGCGACATTCGCCCCGTGCTTTACGTACTTCGCGATGGTGCCCCCGGCCCTCCAGACAAAGTCTGCGGCGTGGGCACTGACAACCAAAAGATTCACATTTTTCTCAATCATAATTTTGCATCCCCCCGGTAATGGATTTTTACGACGGACTACCTCAGGATTCGCGTTCATTTTCGTTGGGTAACATCGCTTAACACCCGCAGAAATTCTTCGGGTTCCATCTACCCCTTGAGCTCCTCCGCAACCTCCTGGAAAACTTCGATGGTCCGCTGGACATCCTCGTCGGTATGGCACGCGCCGATGTAGTATTTCTGTCCTCCCTTCAGTATGCCCCGGTTGAGCAAGGCTTGGTTGTATTTGGCCAGCATGGTTCTGTCCGCTTTCAACCCGTCCCGATGGTTCCTCACGGGCTGATCGGTAAAATACACGTCGAAACAGATCTCCACACCGGACACCTGAACAGGAATTCCCACCCGGTTAAAAGCATCTTTCAAAGCATCCATCAGCTTTCTTCCCGTGGCATGCACCCGCTCATAAGTCCCGGGTCGCTTGACGATCTCCAGGGCCGCAAGGCCGGCGGCAACGGCTACCGGGTTGCCGCTCAAGGTCCCGACCATGGAAACGAAATCCCCCTTTTCTTTTTTAAAAGGATTGCAGACCGACATGATCTCCTCCCGGCCGGCAACGGCGGCAAGCGGCATCCCGCCGCCGATAACTTTCCCGTAAGTGGCCATGTCCGGGACGACATGAAAGTATTCCTGAGCCCCGCCGTAAGCCATTCTGAAACCGGTGACCACTTCATCGAATATCAGCGGCACCCGACGGCGGGCGGTGATGTCCCGCAGTCCTTCCAGAAAACCGGGCAACGGCGGAATGATCCGCTGAACCGGCTCGACAATCACGGCAGCTAGCTCGTCGTGGTGCTTCTCGATGATGGCTGCGGTGGTCTCAAGGTCGTTATAAGGGGCCACCAGCAGCAAGTCCAGGACCGCCTGGGGGATGCCCGCCGATTCGGGGATCGCCGCGTGCGGATATTCGGGGGTATCCGTATGGGTGATGCTCACCCATCCGTAGTCACTGGTACCGTGGTACCCGCCTTCGAATTTTAAAATCTTGTCCCGCTTGCGGAAGGCCCGGGCGATGCGCAGGGCCTGCATATCGGCCTCGGTTCCGCTGCTTACAAACCGCACCTGCTCGGCGCAAGGAACCGCCTTGATCAGTTCCTCTGCCAGTTTGATGCAGGCTTCGTTGGTGTGGAAAAAGGTAAACCCCTCTTCAAGGGCGTTTTTCACGGCAGCGATGATCTCCGGATGGGCATGGCCCAGAAACTCCGGTCCGGAACCGAGGAGGTAATCGATGTATTCGTTACCGCTCACATCCCAGACCCGGGATCCCTTTCCCCGGGCAATGAAAAAGGCTTCTTCCTGCTTCCTCGTCGTGTTGCCCAGAGTCCCGCCCGGAAGGTATTGGAACGCTTTATCCACAAGTTTTTGTTCCTCTTCACTTCTTTTACGCATCGCGCTCTCCTTTTCTCTTTCTCCTTAGGGGTCGGATCAAGAAAAATTTATGAAATTCAAACAGATAGGTTCCCAAAATGGACGTTTTCCAAACTTAAACCGCTATTTTCGCTGGCAAAATTGCCGGTATAAGACCCGTCACACCCTCTCAGTCCATAAACACCATCGGTTCCCATGACTTCCCGCTTTGCCAAAGGCATCCTGGAGTATAGTGCCTGGTTCCTCTTGCCATCATTCGAATCCTCCTTAGAAGGGCGCTTTGAGGCTGAAAATGCCCCTCTATGGCTCAAAAAAGAGGCTTTTCTTGAGGTTTTATTAATACCTTAAATCAGCTGGCTTGGTCCGACCTCAGCCGGCAGACAGAATGGAAGGAAGCCTATGGAAACATAGGATACACCCTGCGGGGCTCCAAAGAAAGAATGAAATGTGGTATTATTTGTAAGATATTTCAAATCCTTCTACCTCACCGGTCGTCGACGCATCACTTGAAGCCAAACCTGCTACACCATGCCAATTTTGACCGGCGATTCCCGAACTTCCCGGAACCCCGCGGATATTCCGCCGGCTTATGGTATCAGGATACTCGAACCCGTGGTCTTACGGGCTTCGAGATCGGCATGCGCCCGGGCGGCGTCCTTGAGCGGGTAGCGCTGCCCGATTTCAATTTTTACTTTGCCGGCGAGCACAACATCGAAGAGATCCTTGGATATCGCCTCCAGGTCGATGCGCTTTGCCGCATAGGTGTTTAAGGAAGGGCGGGTGAGAAACAGCGAGCCGTATTGCATCAGGAGCCCCAGTTCGACCGGAGGCACCAGCCCCGAAGAGCTGCCGAAGCTCGCCATCAATCCCAGCGGCCGAAGGCACTCCAGGGACCCCATGAAGGTGTCCTTGCCTACGGAGTCGTAGACGACCGGGACTCCCGCGCCCTTGGTGATATCCTTTACGCGCTCACTGAAATTCTCCGTGCGGTAGTTAATGCAATAGTCGGCGCCGTGCGCCTTGGCGAGCGCGCATTTCATGTCCGAGCCCGCCGTTCCGATCACCGTGGCGCCGAGCGCTTTCAACCATTGGCAGGCAATCAGCCCCACCCCCCCGGCGGCGGCATGGAAAAGGACCGTGTCCCCCGGCTGCACCTTGTAAGTCCTCCGGATCAGGTACTGCGCCGTCATACCCTTGAGCATCATCGCCGCCCCCTGCTCAAACGAAAGGCCCTCAGGCAGGATGCAAAGACGATCGGCGGGCATGTTGCGGGCCTCGCAATAGGCTCCAATGGACCCGCCGGCGTAAGCCACCCGATCACCCGGTTTGACATGGGTGACCCCGGCACCTACCGCTTCAACCACGCCTGAACCTTCGTTCCCCGCTCCGGATGGCAAGGGTAGCTTATACAGACCGCTGCGTTGATAGATGTCGAGAAAATTGACACCGCATGCCTTGTGGAGAACGCGTGCCTCTCCGGGTCCCGGGTCGCCGGCCCTAACCTCTTCCAATTGCAGCACTTCGGGCCCGCCGGTTTTGTGGAAGCGAATGGATTTAGGCATATTCCCTCCTTGTCATACCTTGCCATGGGCTTCGCCATGTCAATAATTTCTCCTGGCCCGATCCCCTTCTAAACCCCAGAGTTCGGAAAGCGTGACTACGCGGAAACCACGGCGTTTAAGCTCCGGAAGAATCGCAACCAGAGCCGCAATCGTGCGTTCGCCCCGCGCCCCCCAGTCGTGCAGCACGATAATCGAGCCAGGCTGCACCCCCCGCAGCACATGCCGTTTTATGAACCATAAGGAAGGAATCTGGGGATCAAAGGGATAGACGGAACCAAGGGCGCAGCGGTACCCGTGCCGGTGGATAATGGAGAGCATTTTTTTCGAATACCACCCGGACCCGGGCCGAAACCAGCGAACGTCGGAGAACCTGGAGAGCACTTCGTGGGCCTTCAAGAAGCGCCTTTCAAACTCGGAGCTCTTGAGCAAAATACTGGGCTCTTCCGTTGTGGAGTGGTTGGCCAGCTCGTGCCCTTCCTTGACGGTCCGCAAAACAATCTCTTCGTTTCCGGGCACGCGACCGGTGATGAAGAAGAAAGTGGCACGCGCGCCGTGCTGCCCGAGCAAGTCCAGGATTCTAGGGGTCGCAACGGCGTCTGGCCCGTCGTCAATCGTCAGCGCCACTGCCTGTTTCTCGGTCTCTACGAAATAGAGCACGTCGGGGGACAGCTTTGCCAGGATTGCCAGGAACCAGCGGGGCTGGAACACCACGACCCCCGCAGCAAAAAGCAGAATGGCGAGTCCAGCGGTTCCGATTTTCAACCTCCTGGGGGAGAGCATTCGGTTTTCATGTTCATTCCTCGACCAGCAAGCGCCGCAGCACCTTGCCCACGAAGGACTTGGGGAGTTCCTCGCGGAACTCAATATCCCACGGCACGGCATACGCTTCCAGCCGCTTCCGGCAAAGGTCCAACAGCTCCTCCTTGGAAAGATGGGTGCCCGGACGGGGGACGACAAAGGCCTTGACTCTTTGGGCCCTCGTCTCTGTCGGGACACCGACAACGGCAACCTCCAGGACCTTGCTGTTCTCGTAGAGAACTTCTTCGACGTCGCGCGGATACACACTGTACTCGCCCGCCAGGATGGTATCCCGCTTTCTGCTGATGATTTGGGCGAAACCGTCCGCGTCCATGGAGGCCACGTCGCCGGTGTAGAGCCATCCATCTTTCAACACCGACTCGGTATCCTCCGCGCTGCCGGGATTCCAGTAGCCCTGCATGACTTGAGGGCCTTTGACCGCCAGCTCCCCGATCTTTCCGGCAGGCAGATCCTCCCGGGTCACCAGGTCCACAATCTTGGCGTCGGTACTCGGGACAGGAATGCCGATGGAGCCAACCCTCCGCGTCTCTCCGAGGGGATTGATGTGCGTGACCGGCGATGCTTCCGTTAACCCATACCCTTCAACGAGACGACCCCTGGTGAGTCTCTCAAAGGCCTCTTGCACCTCCACAGGAAGCGGCGCCGCGCCGCTGACGCAGGCCTTGATCGATGACAATCCGAAGGAGGACACATGGGGCGCTCGATTGATTGCCATGTAGATGGAGGGAACACCGGGAAAGATAGTGGGCTTGTACGTCTTGATCGTTTTCAGGACCTCCTGGAGTTCAAACACGGGGAGCAAAAGGATCGTCGCTCCCATAGCAATCGGGATGTTCATCGCCGTGGTCATCCCGTAGCTGTGTGTCAGGGGGATGACCGACAGGAAGGTCTCCCTGCCGTAGTGCAAATTGGG
>LJUR01000120.1 GCA_001304105.1 Deltaproteobacteria bacterium SM23_61 | reverse complement strand
CCGGGGTCAGGATCATCGACCGCTTGATCACATTCTCCAGCTCCCGCACGTTCCCCGGCCAGGAATAATCCAGCAGGAGGGCCATGGCCTCCCCGGTGAACCCCTCAACCTCCAGGTGATGCTCCTGGTTGTATTTACGGATAAAATGATCGACCAGGAGGTGGATATCCTCTTTCTTCTCCCTCAGGGGGGGAAGATGAAGGGGCAGGACATTCAAACGATAGAAGAGGTCTTCTCGGAATTTTCCCTCGGCCACCGCATGGGGGAGGTCCCGGATGGTGGAGGCGATGATGCGCACATCGACCCGGACGGGCTGCTCGCTCCCCAGGCGCTTGATTTCACCTTCCTGGAGGGCCCGCAGGAGCTTCACCTGGGCGGCAAGGCTCATTTCGCCGATCTCATCCAGGAAAAGAGTCCCCTGGTGGGCGAGTTGGAAACTGCCGTGCTTTTCCCTCTTGGCGTCAGTAAAGGCGCCCCGCTCATGGCCGAAGAGTTCGCTCTCCAGGAGGGTTTCGGGGATGGCGCCGCAGTTCACCGCCACGAAAGGCCCGCTGCCCCTCGAGCTGTTATAGTGGATGCACCGGGCCACCGTCTCCTTCCCCGTCCCGCTCTCCCCCAGGATCAAGACCGAGGCCTTGTAGTCCGAGATCTTCTTGATGGTCTCGAAGACTTTCTGCATCCCTTCGCTCTGGCCGATGAGGTTTTCGAAGGAAAAATCCTGGCCTGCTCCCTGGCGGAGGCGGATATTCTCCCGCCGCAAGTTTTCTCTTTCCTCGGCCTTGCGCAGGGCGAGCACAATCTCATCGGGCTTGAAAGGTTTGGAGACGTAATCGTAAGCGCCCTGCTTCATGGCTTCCACGGCTGTATCCAGGCTGCCATGGGCGGACATCATGATCACCGTGGATTCAACCCCTTTTTCCTTCAGCGCCCGCAGGACCTCCAGGCCGTCCATTTCGGGCATGACCACGTCCAGGAGGATGAAATCAAAGCTCTGGGTGGCCACCACCTCCAGGGCTTCCCTCCCCAATCCCACAGCCTTGGACTCATAGCCTTCCCCCTTCAGAATGAGGGAAAGCATGTGGCGCATCGGTTCTTCGTCGTCAACGATGAGAATTTTTTTCGCTTCCATGCCTTTTCCCGGGCGAATGCGGGTTCCCTGCTGAGCCCCGGGCGCACCTGCATTCTCTTCAGTAATCTTATCGGCAGGTTGGGCATGTTTTTTCAAAAGTTTCTCAACGTTAGGAGGGATATGGCCCGGTGAGGGATGGGGGGAATGGGGTAGGGGTTAGAGCTTCACCTGCCGAACGTCCACGATGGGGGATAAGGCGCGTAGCTCCTGGAGGACCGCCTCGCTCGCCGGGGTGTCGATGTTAATGTAGGAGACGGCCATCCCTCCCGGCTCGTTCCGTCCCATCTGCCATTCTGCGATGTTGATCTTCTTCTCCCCCAGGAGGGTTCCCACTTTGCCGATGACCCCCGGAATGTCCCGGTTGGAGAGAATCAGGGCGGGGCCGGAGGGGAGGGCGTCGATCCGGTAGTCGTCCAGGAGGACGATCCGGGGGATCTTGTGGAGGAACAGCGCCCCGCCGATCAGGCGGGTTTCTTTGGTGGAGACCACACGGCAGAGGATCACGTTGGAATAATCCTCCGCCGCAGGATGGCGGGTCTGGGCCACATGGATCCCGCGCTGATCGGCCAGATGGGGGGCATTGACGTAGTTCACGTCCTCGCTGAGGATGGGGGAAAGGATCCCCTTCAACAGGGCCACGGTCAGGGGTTTCCCGTGGGCTTCCACGTCCTCCCCGCGGAACTCCACTTCCACCCGGTTGATCCGGCCGCGGATCATCTGCATCTGGAGAGACCCCATCTTTTCCGCCAGCTCCATGTAGGGGGCCAGGGAACGGTAATCCACGCCCTCGGGGAAGGGCAGGTTCACCACGTTGCGAAAATTTTCTCCCCGCAGTGCTTCGATCACCTGCTGGACCACCTGGACGGCCACGTCCCGCTGGGCCTCCCAGGTGTTGGCCCCGATGTGGGGCGTAACCACCACTTCATCCCGGGAGAGGAGCTGCTGGATGAGTTCTCCTTTGGGGGGTTCTTTGCCGTACACATCCATGGCGATGCCGGCAATTTTCTTCGCCGAGAGGCCGTCGAGAAGGGCTTTTTCGTCCATGATCCCGCCCCGGGCGGAGGTGATGAGCCGGACGCCTTCTTTCATCAGGCCGATCTCTTTAGCGCCGATCATCCAGCGGGTTTCATCGGTGAGGGGAGTATGCACGGTGATGAGGTCGGCCTCGCGGAGGAGCTCTTCCAGGCTGCTCACCAGCCGAACGTGAATCCGCTCGGCTGCTTCTTCGGCGATGTAGGGGTCATAGGCCATCACCTTCATTCCGAAGGCCTGGCACCGGGTGGCCACGCGCGAACCGATCCGGCCCAATCCGATCACGCCCAGGGTCTTGCCGTGCAACTGGACCCCCATGAACTTGCCCCGGGTCCATTCTCCCTTTTTGAGCGAAGCGTTCGCCCGGGGCAGGTTCCGGCACAGGGCCAGCATCAGGGCGAGGGTCAGCTCGGTGGCCGCCAGGGTGTTGGCCTCGGGCGTGTTCATCACCAGCACGCCGTGGCGGGTGGCGGCGTCGATGTCGATGTTGTCCAGCCCCACCCCGGCGCGCCCAGCCACCCTGAGCCGCCCGGCCGCTTCGAAGACCGGGGCCGTGAGGGGGGTTCCCGAGCGGGTGATGACCGCGTCATAGTCACCGATGATCTGCAGTAATTTTTCGGCCCCGGGGAGTTTCACCACTTCGTATTGAACATCCGCGGCCGCTTCCAGCAAAGTCAGCCCGGCATGGCCGATATTGTCAGTAATCAGAATCCGGAACATCCCGAAATCCCTCTCATGGTTTCGTTTTCCCCCATAGAATACTCATCCGGGGAGAATATGCAAGAATTTATTAGGGACACCTCCCTATTTTACTTTTGTAAAATAGGGAGGTGTCCCTAATGAGGATTTTGACTTCTTCTGTCATAATTTTTGCTTTTCAGAAGGTGAAAAAAATTTTCTGGGGTTTCCGGCGGACCCTCATATGCTACCCAATCCCATAATCCTTTATAATTCCAGATGGTTATATTAGGCAATCCGCGCCAACTCCGGCTGGGCATGAAAATTGCAAATGAATTCATTGAGTTATCTTTTTTTCCATAAAAATTCCGAGCGGGGCATCGGGGATGGTGACCAAGACGAAAAAATCCATTTTGATCGTGGACGATGAAGAGGGGGTACGCGAATCTTTACGTCAGATCCTCAAGCCTCAATATGAGATCTTTACGGCGGCTGACGGACAGGAAGCCCTCGAGTGCGCCCGGCAGCACAAGATCGACTTGATCACCCTCGATTTGAAGATGCCGGGCCTCTCGGGGATCGATGTGCTGCGAGAAGTCAAGAAGCTTCGGGACGACGTAGAAGTGATCATCATCACCGCCTACGGCACGGTGACCAATGCCGGTGAATCCATTTACTACGGAGCCGGAGATTTCATCATCAAGCCCTTCGATGTCTTCGACATCAACACGAAGGTCAAGAAATCTCTGGAGAGGCAGAGCAAAAACCAGGAGATCAAGAAACTGATCCGGCAGATCCGGGGGATCCTCCCGGCCAAAGAAAAAAAGAAGGATGACAAATTATTGGTCCTTTTCAAAGATCTGTGCGCCAAGCTGGAGACCGGGGAGTTCTCTTACCCTGCGGGAATCCAGGAATTGATGAACCTCCAGCTAAGACATCCCCTTCCCCCTCGAATGGAAAACAAACCATCGGTGAACGAAAAACATTAACCCTTCGCCTTGTTTCTTCTGACCCTGCCGGCCCAAGGCCTTGGGGCGGCGAAATCCCTTCACGTCGGCGAAATTCTCTCTTTTCAAAGCCACAGCCTGCACCTTCGCTTCTTTGATTCCTCATGTGGGACGGCCTCAATCTCGGAACCCCATATTCTGTAAAGGATTCTCCCATCGCCTAGAAAAATTCTTTGACCTCAAAAGGATTATAAAGTAATAAATTAGTAGACCTGTAAGGGAGCAGGGTGCAGGGGGCGGGGTGCAGGGGGGAAAAAGGTTATACATTAGGGTTGTTCGTTATTGGTTGTTGGTCAAGTGAGGAGTAAGAACTTCGCCCAAAAGGGACATGACTTGAGGAGCGGCCCAAGGGACATTGAGAAGCGCCTGCCTTGAGGCACTTCAGTAAAATTCAGCACACTGTAGGTACTTTCTTCAGGGAGGTTTTATGGATTTTCGGGAGACCCATATCAAGGCCGATGTGCTTATCATCGGCGGGGGAAGCGCGGGGGCCATGGCCGCCATCCGGGCCAAGGAAGTAAACCCTGCGCAGAGGGTGGTGGTCTTTGAGAAAGGCCACATCCTTTACAGCGGGTGCATCGCCCGGGGGATGGATGCGCTGAACATCGTGGCGGTCCCCGGGCAGACGACCCCCGAGCTGTACGTGGAATCCAACGGGATGGCCTGCGAGGGGATCATGGATGAGCCGGTTAATTACCGAATGGCCCAGCGGAGCTATCCCCTGATGAAAAAGCTGGAAAGCTGGGGAGTGTTTTTCCCCCGGGACAAGGACGGGAATTATGAACTTCTCCAGGTGCACCCCAAGGGAAAATTCTGCCTGACCATGAAGGAGCCCGAACTCAAGACCATCCTGGCCAAGCGGTTGATGAGCCTGGGCTGCCAGGTCTTCAACCGGGTCATGGGCCTGCAGCTGATCGTGGAGGAAGGGCGGGTGGCTGGCGCGGTGGGGATCAACATCCACACCGGAGAACTGGTGGTCTGCCGGGCGGGAGCGGTGATCCTTTCTTCCGGAGGAACGGCCCGTTTCGGGTTGCCCAACAACGGCTACCTTTACGGAGTCTATGATTTCCCGGGGAATACGGGGGACGGCTATGCCATGGCTTTTCGGGCCGGCGCCGAGCTGACCGGGTTCGAGTACACCCTGAACTACTACATCATCAAGGACATCAATGCCCCCCTCCTCTATATTACCCTCACCCGCGGGGCTCACCTGCTGACCGCCATGGATGTCCACCTGGAGGACAGCCACCCCTCGATCAAGTCCATGATCCTGGAACACCGCAAGGACCAGGGGCCGCTGCGCATCCGGATGAGACACCTGCCGGAATCGAAGATCCGGGAGATCGAAGACATCCTCTTCTCCACCGAACGGCCGGTGCAGGAGCGCTTCTTCGAGGGCCGGGGAGTGAATTTCCGATCCGGGGATATCGAACTCTGGCCCACGGAGTATTACCTCTGCGGGGGGCATGGGATGACCGGGATCTTCGTGGACGAAAAGGCCGCGACGACCCTCCCCGGCCTCTATGCCGCAGGAGACGTCTCCCTGGTGGCCCGGGGACACCTGAGCGGGGCCTTTGTGTACGGCGAGATCGCCGCCGAAGAGGCTTCCGAATATGCCCGGAAACATCCCCTGCCCCGGGGAGCCGAAACACCGGGACTGGCGGGCCTGAAGGCGGACCTTCTCCGGAGAATGAACCAGCAGGGGGGAGAGGTTGCCGTCGAGGAATTTGAATACAAGGTACGTCGTTTGATCAGCGACTATGTCACTCCCCCCAAGAACGCCTACAAGCTAAACATGGCCCTCTGGTGGATGGACCGCTTCCAGGAAGAGATCCGGGAGAAAGTCCGGGTCCGGCACATTCACGATCTCTTCAAGGTTCTGGAAGTGGAAGACATCATTCTCTGCGCCAGGCTGTCGGCGACCGCTTCGCTGGAACGGAAGGAAAGCCGCTGGGGATTTTGGCACTACCGGGCCGATTTTCCCAAGAAGGATGACGAAAATTGGCGCAAGCACATCATGCTGCAGAAGGGGGCTGATCCGGCAGAGATCCGGGTTTCCCACCGCCCCATCGCCAGGATGCAGTGAGGAGGGGCCATGGATTTTAACCTGCTTACCAGTTTGAACGACAATATCAGGATCGATCGGAATAAATGCACCGCCTGCGGACGGTGCGTGGAGGTTTGTATTCTGGACAACCTTCGGCTCCAACTTTCTCCCTGCCGCCAGGCCTGCCCCGTGGGGATGAACTGCCAGGCATACATCCATCAACTGGCCCAGGGGAAAATGGACAAAGGACTGGAAAAGATCCGGGAGGCCGTTCCCTTCGGAGGAGTCCTGGGAAGGATCTGCTCCCGGCCCTGCGAAGCGGCCTGCAACCGCATCAAGGTGGACCGACAGCCGGTAGCCATCCGGGACTTGAAGCGTTTCCTCGCCGATCAGGATGGGCAACCCTGGCTCCCGCCCCTGCCCGAAGAAAAGCGGCAAAAAATAGCCGTGGTGGGTGCCGGGCCGGCGGGCCTGACGGCCGCATTCTACCTCCGCTCCTGGGGATTCCGGGTGACCCTCTACGACCGGGAATCGGCTCCCGGGGGACTCATGCGCTGGGCCATCCCGGAATTTCGTCTCCCCCTGGAGGTCCTTGAGCGCGAATTCTCTTTCCTCAAGGCCATGGGGATTGGTTTCGAAGGAAACCGGACCCTGGGACAAGACCTGGCCCTGGAAAAATTAGCGGGGCAGTACGATGCCGCCCTTCTGGCCCTGGGAGCTTATGGGCACCCCCGGCTGGGAGTGCCCGGAGAGGAAGCCCGAGGAATCCTACCGGCCCTGGATTTCATGAAAGGGGTGCGGGAGAAGAGCCCCCCGCGGCTGGGGGCGAAGGTGGTGGTGGTGGGAGGTGGGAACGCTGCCGTGGACGCGGCCCAGACCGCCCTGCGCCTGGGGGCCCGGAAAGTCCATCTGGTCAGCCTGGAGAAGAGAGAAGAAATGCCGGCCTTTGCCTGGAGCGTGGCCGAGGCCGAGGAGGAGGGGGTAGACATCCAAAATGGATGGGGACCCATGAGATTCAGGATGGGGGGAAATCAGGTCGCGGGGGTGAGCTTCAAGAAATGCGTGGCGGTCTGTGATTCGCAGGGGATTTTCTCCCCCAGCTACGATGAGAAGACCACCCTGGACTTGTCTGCCGACACCGTAATCCTGGCGGTGGGGCAGAAGGCGGAAAGGGCGATGCTGGATTCCTCCCTGCACGGTCCGGAAGGAATTCGCTGCCATCCCATAACTCTTCAGACCTCCAACCCGAAAATCTTTGCTGCCGGGGATTTCTTGAGCGGGCCCAGGACGATCGTGGACGCCATGGCCCAGGGGAAAGAAGCGGCCCTGTCCATCCAGCGCCTTCTGCAGGGAGAGGATTTGGAATACGGGCGGGTCAACCCGGCCATCTACGAGCTCCAATTCGAACCGGACCTCTCCCGGGCCAAGACGCGGGAGCGAGTCGCCATGCCGGCCATTCCCCTCTCCCGAAGAAAGGGGTTCGAGGAGGTGGCGAAAGGATATTCGAGAGAGGAGGCCATGGCCGAGGCGGAGCGCTGCCTGGACTGCGGAGTGCCCTTCGGAATCCGCACCTGCTGGTTCTGCCTGCCCTGCGAGATCGAGTGTCCGGAAGAGGCGCTTTATGTGGAGATCCCCTACCTGCTGAGATGAAAAAAGGGAAGGTTAAAGCTGAGGGGACTCGGGAACGGCCCAGGGGTTGCGCCCCGCCCCTGGCGGGACATAATGAGGCGCTGGTTCTTTCATCGGTTCGCGTCGGATCATGATTGAGTTGTCCGGATCGGATCTGGGATTCGGTTTTCCGAAAGGGGTTCGGGGACCGGTGCCTTGCGGAACCAAGGCAGCCGCTCCGGATTTCAGGTTGTTCCCGCCGATTCCGTCCCGTCAGGGACGGGCGCACCCCCTGGGCAGAGAATATGGGGGTACTTTTTCCACTCATCGGCTGGGAGAAGAACCAAAATTCAAAAATCGTATTGTGGGAGACAGGCATGACAAGTTTTAAGAATGTGAAGGCTCTTACCTTTGACCTTTTCGGCACGATTCTCGACCTGGCCGGAAGCCTGACCCCTTTCATCGGCAGATTCCTGCAAACCAAAGGCTCCGCCGTTGACCCCGGCCGTTTCTGGGAACAGTGGCGTTACCGCCAGCGGATCGAACAGTACCAGGACAACATCATGATGCTCGGCCACTGCGGCTACCTGGAAGCTGCCCGGCGGTCCTTCGTCTACACCCTGTCCCTGAACGGGATCAAAGCCTCCCCGGAGGAAGTCAAGCGGTTTATGTCTGCCTGGCAGGAGCTGTCTCCCTTCCCCGACGTCCTGCCGGCTCTTCAGAGACTAGAGAACAAATATCAGCTGGTCGTCCTGTCAAACGGGGAAGCGCATTACCTGGACTACCTGGTGAAGAACCGAATGAACTATGACTTCCGGGGGGTCATCTCGGTTGAACAGGTGGGGGCCTTCAAGCCCCACCCCGGAGTGTACCGCCGGGCAGCCGTCCTTCTGGGACTCGAGGTGGGTGAGTGCATGATGGTCTCCGCCCACCCATTCGACCTGGTGGGCGCGAGGGCGTGCGGATTCCGGGCTGCCTACGTGAACCGCTACGGGCTTCCCTATGAGGACACGCCCTTTCCGCCCGATGTGGTGGTGAAAGATTTCCACGAGTTGGCCGACCGCCTGGGATGACTGGCGATTTCTGGATCGCCCTGCGGAGATCTCTTGACGATTCTTTCCGATCCTTGCCGGGTTTCGGGCATCCGGTTCAGAAAATCCGCAGTGAGAAAGAATCCAACCCTGCCAGGGGGAGGCCGACCATTTTCCCGAAAGATCAAAAAAAGAAAAGGAGAGGCCATGATCATCGGCGTGCCCAAAGAGATCAAAGCCCAGGAATACCGGGTGGCCCTGACTCCGGCGGGGGCCGACGCCCTCGTCCGGGCCGGCCACCGGGTAATGGTTGNNNGTTGAAGAGGGAGCGGGCCAGGAAAGCGGGTTTTTAGATTCAGATTACCGGAAGGCCGGGGCCAGGATCGCCAGGACCGCCGGGGAAATCTGGAAGAGGGCGGAGATGATCGTCAAGGTGAAAGAACCCCTGGCATCGGAATACAAGTATTTCCGCCCCGAACTCATCCTATTTACCTACTTACACCTGGCCGCGGATCGAGCCCTCACCTTGGCCCTCATGAAAAAAAAGGTTGTGGCCATCGGGTATGAAACGGTCGAACTTCCCAACGCCAGCCTGCCCCTTCTCACTCCCATGAGCGAAATTGCCGGGCGCATGTCCATCCAGGTGGGCATGACTTTTTTGGAAAAGCCGCAGAAGGGAAAGGGGGTCCTGCTGGGAGGCGTGGCCGGTGTCCATCCAGGATCGGTGGTGATCCTAGGAGCCGGTACCGTGGGAACCAATGCCCTGAAGAGAGCCGTGGGGCTGGGGGCCCGGGTTACGGTCATCGACAAAAGCCTGGACCGGCTCCGGTATCTGGACGATATTTTCCACGGCCGGATCGAATCCCTGGCCTCCAACCGCTATAATATCGCCGAGGCGGTTGGCCAGGCGGACCTGGTCATTGGAGCGGTTCTCATCCCCGGAGCCCTCACCCCGCACCTGGTTACGGAGAATATGGTTCGCTCCATGCAACCGGGAAGCGTAATCGTGGATGTGTCCATCGACCAGGGCGGATGTATCGAAACCGTGGACCATCCAACCACGCACGATGCTCCGATTTACATCAAGCACGGAGTGGTTCACTATGCCGTGGCCAACATGCCCGGGGCGGTCCCCCGGACTTCCACCGTGGCCCTCACGAATGCGACCCTCACGTATATAGAAGCCCTGGCCCGGAAAGGGTGGCAAAAGGCCATCCGGGAAGATTCCGCCCTGGCCAAAGGGGTGAATGTGCTGAACGGAAAGGTGGTCTATTCCGCCGTCGCCCAGGCCCACGGGTTGAAGAAGGATACCTTCAATCAGGCGCTTTAGCCCCTTTTCAGGCTAGGGGGGATTCCCCCGGAACCAAGGCCTGCGCCCCGCCGCGGCGAATTTCAGAACCCCATCCAAGGGCCGAAAATAAATAAAATACATGATTTTCCGACTAAAAATAAGGGGTTCACCCTATTTCTTTCTCCCCTTCTTTTGTTATTCTATCCCTGTACCTAACCTATTTTAATCGGCGGCGTTGGAAATGGAAGCCACGGGATACGGAAAGATCAGAGCGGTGCTGGAAACCCGGAAGAGAGCGGCCGGCAGAAAAGCGGATCAGAGAAAATCGAATCCTCGGAAGGAGAGGCCCTTGGCTCAAAAACAGGTTACCGCGGATAAATGGCTGGCAAAAAACCGGGGAGACATGTTTGTTTGCCCGAAGCAGCCGGGTCAGTTGATGATCTCCAGAGCCTCCTGCTCGAAGCGCTATGCCATGAGCAGGAGGGAGAACCTGAAAGATCTTTTGAAAGGGGACTTTTTCCAGTACACCTACATGAGGGGACTTTCCGTCTGCCGGGATTGTCCCATCGGCAAGAAGCTAACCCTGACTCGTCCGACTTCCCGATCCCGTCCGGCCGCCCGGCACTAATATTTTCGCTTCTCCGGGCTTTTCACGCCTTACCCATACTCGGGAATCCCCCTGACCCGTCCCCTCTCCCCCGTAGAAACACGGGGGAGGGGGAGGGGGATTCCATCTTTATCAAATCCCCGATAAATTTCTACCCGCCATTCCTTACCCCCTAGAGCGTCCAGGCCGGAGCGAATGAGGTATTCCCCTTGAAATAAACTTCCGACTCTCCCTGGAGACATACACAGTTTGACCTTTCCCGGATGCTTGAATCGGAATCCTCTTTGCCTTTGCCTCAAGGCCTGCCTGGCCGATCCTCGAGTCGCGCCCCGGCGTGACGGTCCTCGAGCGAAGCGGTCTTTGCGCGAAGCGCAAACACGGCGCCTAAAAGAGGCAGGTCCCGGCCGTACAGCCGCCGGCATATTCGGATTCAACGGTGAGAAGATCGGGATGCACCACAGGTCCCTCGGTTTCGCCCATACCGAAGGACAAAACCTGCTCCTCCTTGCTCCCGTACCGGTAGACCGTGATCCCCTTGCATTTCAGGCGGTAAGCCGAAAAGTAAATTTTGCGGATGTCCTCGACCGTTGATTGCCGGGGGAGGTTGATGGTTTTGGAGACCGAGTTGTCGGTAAACTTCTGAAAGGCCGCCTGAGTCTCCAGGTGCTGGCGGGGAACGACGTCGAAGGCGGTCACGAAGACCTTCTTGATATCGGCGGGAATCCCCTTGATCTTCTGCAGAGAGCCCGATTGGGCAATCTGGGCGAAGAGTTCCTTGCGGTAAAATCCCCGGGAGCGGGCGGTTTCTTCGAAGAAAGGGTTGACCTCGAAGAGACGGGTCCCGGAGAGAACATTGCGGATGAAGCTGACCGCGAATAGAGGCTCGATGCCACTGGAGCATCCGGCGATGATGCTGATCGTTCCGGTGGGGGCGATGGTGTTGACCGTGGCGTTCCGCATTCTCAGGTTCCGGGGGGCATAGATAGACCGAGGAAAATTGGGGAAGACCCCTCGCTCTTCAGCCAGGGCGCAGGAGGCCCGGATGGACTCCCGGTGGATGGAGGCCATGAGCTTTTCCGCGAACCGGACGGCTTCCCGGCTCCCGTAAGGAATGCCCAAGCGGATCAGAAGGTCGGCGAAGCCCATGACCCCCAGGCCAATCTTCCGGTTGGCGAAGGTCATCTCTTCGATTTGGGGGAGGGGGAATTTATTCACTTCGATCACGTCATCCAGGAAACGCACTCCCCAGTGGACATATTCCTTCAGCTTTTCCCAGTCCAAGCCCCCTTTTTTCACCATCCGGGAGAGATTCAGGGAGGCCAGGTTGCAGCTTTCATAGGGCAGGAGAGGCAGTTCCCCGCAGGGGTTCGTGGCCTCGATGGGGCCGACCTGGGGGGTGGGGTTCTTGCGGTTGATTTCATCCAGGAAGATCAAACCCGGGTCGCCCGTCAGCCAGGCGGCATTCACGATCAGGTCGAATACCATGCGGGCCTTCACCCTCTTCACCTTTTCCCGGGTGCGGGGGTTCACCAGGTCGAAATCCCGGTTGGCCAGCACGGCCTTCATGAAAAGGTCGGTGACCCCCACCGACAGGTTGAAGTTGGAGAAGCGGTGCTTGTCCACCTTGGCCTCGATGAATTCCATGACGTCCGGGTGGTCGACGCGCAGGATTCCCATGTTGGCTCCCCGCCGCCTCCCTCCTTGGACGATCACCTCGGTGGCCCGGTCGAATATGTTCATGAAGGAGACGGGTCCGGAGGCTTCCCCTTTGGTGGAGGCCACGAGGTCCTTCTTGGGGCGGAGGCGGGAAAAGTTGAAACCGGTTCCCCCGCCGGTCTGGTGAATCTTGGCCATGCTGGTAAGAGCCCCGAAGATGGCGTCGATGGAATCTTCCACGGGGATGACGAAACAGGCCGAGAGCTGGCCCAGCGAAGCGCCGGCGTTCATCAGGGTGGGGGAGTTGGGCATGAACTCCAGGTTGCGCATCATCTGGTAAAATTTCTCTTCGGCCTGCCCCGGGCTTACGGAGGACTTGAAGTTCCCCTCTCCCTTGGCGATATGATGGGCCACCCGCTGGAAGAGCATGCTCGGGGTTTCGATGATCTTGCGCTGGTCATCCTTCTGGAGGTATCTCCTTTTCAGGACCTCCATGGTGTTGAGGGGGAGCTTCAGGTCGTCTTTCATCCCCAGGACGGATTTGGCCAGCCGGATCTCGCTGCGCCTTTCCCGGTAGAGGATGTAACTCTTGGCGATCCGGGCGTACCCCTGGTTCATCAGGACCGTTTCCACCATGTCCTGAATGGCTTCCACGTGGAGGGGACGGTCGCGGTATTTTTCGGCCAGTCTTTGGACCACGATATCCACCAGGCGCCTGGCGATCCTGCCGGACTGACTCGCATCCTGCAGAACCTCGAGAGCCGCCCGGTAGATGGCGTACTGGATCTTATCCGGGGTGAAGGGAACAACCGCCCCGTCCCGCTTCATCACCCGATCGGGAATCCGCCTGGTTTTCATCCGTTTTCCCATAAATAAAGTGTCGGTGTGAGTGTCAGGGTCAGTGAAGGAACCTTAAATCTGAAACCTGCAGCTTGTGACGAATAAGGAATAGCTAATAGCTAATAACGAATAACTAATAACTAATAACGAATAATCATTTACTTCTCAGCACTCAGGACTCAGCACTCAGCCCTTTTCCTTCATCCCTTCGGGATGGGCACTGTCAGGCTTCCCTGGGGCATGAGCAAAACCCGGGGCTGGGGGCCCACTTTGGCGAGAGCCGTTTGCAGGCCTTCCTTCATATCCTTGGCCGGAGTGAAGAGCAGCGTCCGGGACAAATCCGGGTCCAGGCTGGAGATGAGAATAAACTGGGCTTTCTTCATCAGGCGGGTGACGGCGTAGGCTTTGTGCCCGCCCACGACGAAGTTGGCCCGGATCTCCGCCTCGATTCTCTCCGGGGTCTTGTACTTCTTCATCCACTCCAGGTACAGATCGTCGCCCACCCCCTCTTCGCACTCCCCCAGGATGATCACCACGCCGCCCGGTCGCACGGCCAGCCAGGCGTTGTCCATGGTCTTCTGCAGTTGATAGACGTTGATGTCCTTGGGATAGCCGCCGCAGGTGGCGATCACCAGATCGGCCAACCCGTCGATGGGTGTGCCGTATATGCTTTCCACAAACTTGCAGGCCTCCAGATGGGCCTGAATGTAATCCCCGGCGTAGACCTGGAGGAACTCCCTCTTCTCGTTGAGCACGACATTCAGCAGGAAAGAAGGCCTCTTCATTTCGGTGCCTTCGACCTGGTCTTCATAGGCGGGGTTTCCTTTGAGCCTGCCGGCGACTGCTCCCGGTTCCAGCAGGAGGGCGTGGTTGCGGCAGATGGTATCGTACCGGGTAACCCCCGGGAACAGGGCCTTCCGCCCTCCTCCGAACCCGCAGAAAAAGTGGTACACCACGCTGCCGGTGCACACGACGTGGTCGGCCTCCATGGCCCGCTTGTGGAAATACACCTCGTTGCCGCGGGAAGTCTTCCCGGCGTACTTGAATTGCGAGGGGTCCCGGGCGTCGCTGTTGTACATCTTCACTCGTTTGGCCGTCTCCGGTCCAACCAGCTGGGCCATTTCCGTCTCGGGAAGCAAGCGGTGCGCTCCCAGGGAAAACAAGATGAACATGTCCTTGTCGGGAACCCCCGCCGCGTTCAACTCGTCGAGCAGAAGGGGCATGAAAACATGGCTGTTGGCGATCCGGGTGGGGTCGTTTACCAGGAAGCAGACCGTCTGGCCGGGCTTCCCGATTTGCCGGAACGGCCTGGACTGGATGGGGTTACGGATCGCCTTCAGGATCTCCGCCACAGGATCCTTGAGGGGCGGATAATCTTGAATGGTGAGTTCCCCCATCACCAACTGGGGATCCAGGCTGAAGCGGACTTCTTTTCTTCCATACTTGAAGCTATATTCTTTGGTCGCCATTTTTCATGACCCTACCTTTCTCCATGCGTTGAAGGGCGGCAAAAAATTTTATTTCATTCTACCATAATTCCGGGCCTGGAACACGGAGAAACCCGACACGACCCACCTGATATTCCCCCTCGCCTTCCCCTCGATTTCTTCTTTTCAAAGTCGGACCCGATTGGTATATTTGACTCAGCGAAAGCGTTTTTTGTCCATTCCATTCACCATTGGAAGGCAGGAAATTTTTATGGAGATAAACTTGAAAGGGAAAGTGGCCATCGTAACCGGGGCGGGGCGGGGAATCGGGAAGGCGATCGCCCAGGCCTTGGCCGGGGCTCATGCCACGGTCGTCGTCAACGATGTGGATTTGGGTGCGGCCGAAGAGGTCGCCCGCGGGATTGAGGCCTCGGGGGGGAAAGCGCTTCCGGTGAAGGCCGATGTGCGGAATGAAGAAGAGATCAACCGGATGGTTGAAATCACCGTCCGGAAGTTGGGGGGGATCCATGTCCTGGTCAACAACGCCGGGATCATTCTGCGGAAGCCGGCCGAAGAGATCGCCGAGGAAGAATGGGACCGGGTCATCGATATCAACCTAAAGGGAAGCTTCCTTTGCGGCCGAGCCGCCGCCCAAGCCATGATAAAAGGGGGTCAGGGCGGGCGGATCATCAACATTTCCTCCATCATGGGGGGCGTCGCCCTTCCCCCCAGGGCCGCGTATTGCGCCAGCAAAGGGGGGATCGTCGCCCTGACCAAAGACCTGGCCGCGGAGTGGGCAAAGCATGCCATCACAGTGAACGCTATTGCGCCGGGATGGACGGTTACCGAAATGACCCAGTCCTACTTTTCTCAGGAACCGGTCCGTCGGTTTGTCCTGGAGCGGATCCCCCTCAACCGGCTGGGCAAACCCGAGGACATTGCCCATGCAGCGGTGTTCCTGGCCTCGGAATATTCTGATTATATAACCGGCCAGACGATATACGTGGATGGAGGCTGGACCATCCTCTAGGGGACGCGAAGCGGGGAATTCTGTTATTCGCCCCCCTAATGTCTTGCAGGGAACTGGAGTCGGCCCTAAGGATCGAAAGGAGAAGGGTTGGCACCCGAAATTTACAAAGGCGAGGATACTACTCAATCTTTAACTCTGACGCCTGAAGAAAAATCTGATTGGCAATACAAAATTCACAAAAGCAAATTACTTAAGCCTGACCCCATTTCCATCGGAAATACTTGGGTTCACCCTGCCTAAGATGGAAGCTTCAACTGATTCATTTTCCTCCTCTTATTTGATAATCTGGCGAAAAATATTGAAACCCGGAATGCGATTACGCGAGGCGCCACCCAGTAACCTTTTTTTGGCGACACCATCGTTGGCGCGACTAAACCGGCCAGGCGAATTCTGGGTATGAATTCCGGATTTCGCGGGTGGGCCAATTTTGTACGGGACCATTTATCCATTTCGTCCTCTTCTGCCAACCTTGAGAGCAGAGAATCCAAATATTAAAAACCGCATCTTAATAATTATATATCACGTCGTGGTATCATACAAAGGTTTACAATGGCGATGGCAGCTGGGAGAAATTTCTTATGAAGATCTTTACCGAACGCGAACTGAAGGCATTCGATGGGAGAGACGGAAGACCGGCGTATGCTGCCTATGAAGGAAAAGTCTACGATGTTTCTGGGAGTCCTCTTTGGAAAAATGGGGTACATGCAAGCCGGCACGTTGCCGGTGAAGACATGTCGCAATTATTGAGCAATGCGCCTCACGATGAAAAGGTCCTGATGAAATTTCCTGTTGTTGGCGAGCTTAGCCAACAAAAATCATTCAGAGAGATACTCATTCGCAGGATAGAAAACTTTCATTTTCATCCCGTATTGGTCCACTTTTCCATAGCTTACTCTATTGGGGCTTCCCTCTTTTCGATGCTATATATTTTAACAGAGGAGGGGTCCTTTGAAAAGGCATCCTATTACATGCTTATTTTGGCTTTCCTAGCTGCTCCACCTGCAGGATTATCCGGGCTCTTTAGCTGGGTGGTTACTTACGAGAGAACGATGAGCAAAACCTATTTGCGCAAAATCCTATACACTATTGTTTTAATCGCTGTGGTGACTTTATGCTTTGTTTGGAGGGTCAATGACCCCAATATCCTTATTTCAAAAACGTATTTTAGCTATTTATACCTGGGCATGATGGTAAGTCAAACCCCGATTGTTATCTTCCTTGGCTATTTGGGAGGGAAAATAACCTTCCGCTGATAAGTCTCATTAGAAAGGACCCATTTATGGATATCATCAAGGACTTGGAAGAGTTGGCAGAAATAATATCTATCGCCATAGCGCGTGAAAAGTCATCGGTTGAATACTATACAAAAGCCTTTAGAAAAGCAAGGACCGAAACGGCCCGTCGCGTTTTTTCCCTTTTGATTGAGCAGGAAAAAGGGCATGAGGCTAAATTGAGAGGCCAGCTCCATGAGATCAATTCGGAGATAGAAATAGAACGCTTAAAAGCAAAAAAGAAAAGATCACCCCGCACCTCTCAAGAGTAATGGAGCATACTTCAAATAAAGTGCAGTATTCTCCTATATAACTCACATTCATTGTTTAATAATCTCCAAATGGCGGGTGACAGGAGTAAGGGAATGAGCAAGAAAATGTTAATCGCGATTGATGGATCGAGAGGCGCTCTGAAGGCACTGGATTATATGGGGACCACTTTTCCGAAATAAGGGATTTGCAAATAACGCTTTTCCTGGCCTCGCAGGGAGTGCCGCCGGATCTATGGGATGATGGACATATTCTTAGCGAGGAAGAAAAAAGGGACAGGAAGGCTGTTCCCGACAAGTTAATCAGCGAACAGAAACTGAGGGCTGAGCCTATCTTCCAGGCAGCTCTTGAAGGCTTGATCCGGAAAGGAATAAAGCCAGAGCAGATTGAAAGGAAGTCAGTCCATGAGTCCAATACTAACGTGGCCGAATGCATTTTGACGGAAGCCAGGATTGGTGGGTATCAGACGTTGGTTATGGGACGGTGTGGTCGTTCTGCCTCTGCCCACTTTCTAATGGGCAGCATTGTAAGCAAGGTTATCAATCATGGAGCCGGAATCGCCATTTGCCTTGTTGAATAGTTTCAGGATTAACTAAGACAGAAAGCGAGATAAAGGTGGGTGTTTTTTTGTTCCTACTTTCTATTCGTAATCGTCAACTCAGAAGGAGTTGTTGGAGCGAAGACTTGGTGAAAGGTACAATTTTGAAATAGCGTACAGCTGATATCTCACCCCTTTTCAGGTCACTGAAAAAGTTTCGATATGCTTTTTAAATATTGGATCGGAATGGACTATTTCACCGGCAGTAGGCAATACGTAAGGTAACCCGTAGATGAGCAATAGGTGATGTCGTCTATTTTGGAGTATAGGTTATTATAGCCACACGCAATAAAGAAGAATATTTCGTTCCCGTCAGTATGCGGCTCTGTAAAGGGCCGCCATGTCGTCTTTCGTGCAGGGACGCGGGTTATAGGGATGGCACCAGTCGCCCATGGCTTTTTCGGCCATGGGCGGTATCTGGCTTTCTTTTACTCCCACATCCCGCAGGCGGGAGGGCAACCCGATGGACGAGGAAAGACGGGCAACGCCCACGCAGGCCTGCTCTGCCGCCTGGTCAACAGTGAGGGAATCGATTTTTTCTCCCAGGGTGCGGGCGACCTGGGCCAGCTCTTCCCGGGCGTGGGGGATGTTGAACCGCATCACATGGGGGAGCATGATGGCATTGGCCAATCCGTGATGAACGTCCGCCTCGGTCGAGAGCTGGTGGGCCAGGGAATGAACCGCTCCCAGCCCCTTCTGGAAGGCCAGGGCGCCCATCATGGAGGCCACGGCCATATCGGTCCGCGCATCCAGGTCGTCCCCCTTTTCCACGGCCCTCTTCAAGGACCTGCCGACCAACCGGATTCCTTCCAGGGCCAGGGCCGTGCAGACGGGCTGGTAGGCATTGGATACGCAGGCTTCGATGTGGTGAGAGAGGGCATCCATTCCTGTTGCCGCGGTCAGTTGGGGCGGCAGGTTCAGGGTCATTTCCGGATCGAGGATGGCCAGGTTGGAGGGGCCCGTGCGGATGACCGACTTGGTGTTGGTTTTCGTATTGGTGATGATCGCTCCCCGGGACACCTCCGAACCCGTTCCCGAGGTAGTGGGGATGCCGATCAGGTAAGGCCTGGGCAGGGTGATCTTGGAAGCGGCGGCCGCGCCGAAATATTCATAGATCTCCCCGTGATGAGAAGCCATGACCTGAATCGCCTTGGATGCGTCCAGGGGGCTTCCCCCGCCCACTCCGAGGATGGCATTGCATTCGGTTTTCTGGAATCGCCGAACCCCCTCCATGACCGTCCGGTCGGATGGGTTGGATTCGACGCGGTCGAATATTTCGTAGGGGATATTTGCTTTTCCCAGGGATTGTCGAATCGGATGGAG
>LJUR01000119.1 GCA_001304105.1 Deltaproteobacteria bacterium SM23_61 | reverse complement strand
TGGATTCCCCTGGGAAAAGGCGCCTTTCGCGGACCCGCCGCCGGCAGCGGACCCCGGCCAGCGACACCCGGCTCCACAACGCAGCCAGGCCGGCCGCGCCGAGGACCAGGCCGAGAAGGATGACGATTCCCGCCTGCCCTTTCCAGGCGGCCAGGAAAAGGATTGCCCCTAACACGGTGAGGCTGGCTTTCTGCAGCAGGTATCCGGAGGGCTGGGCCGCGAAGCTTCGGCCTTCTTCCGGGCGGATGGGCGGTTGTATTTCCGGCATTTGGATGACTCAAAAAATCAATCTGATCCAGAAGGGTGAGGGCCCTTCCCCCCCGGTCAGTGGATTTCGGGAAATAAAAAAACTTAACCGCAGAGGTCGCGGAGAACGCAGAGGTCAAAATGGCCAAAAGCCCATGGCCAGGATGCAGGGCGAAAATCACCCCTTCTTATCACTCCGCCCGGAAGGCTAAAACTGCCAAGGGCTTTCCAGGAACGATCTCTGCGATCTCTGCTGCCTCTCCGTTCATCCTCTTGTCTCCATCCCCGGAGGATCGAAAACCAAAGAGGAGTCCATTTCCATAAAATGATTTATGTTTTTTGACTTTGCCAAGAAAAAACTCTGCGGGCTCTGCGGTTGATTTTTTCTCCATCCACTGAGGGCGCAGAGACTTCTATAATTTCCCAACCAAGCCAAAAGGGAAGACAATTTTCTCCGGTTGAATATAACACGTGGTTAATTTTTTTTTCCAGCCAAATCAGGCCTCCGCTCCTGCTGTCGATCCCTCTTTTCTTTTTGGCTGAATCCGGTTATCTTGGCGAGTGGGTTCGTAAAAAGGAAAGAGAGGACGGAAAACAGGGGGTGAGGAAAGTCCGCTTGGATCGAAATACGGCTGCCGGTCTCGGAGCGATTCTCATCTGGAGTACCTCCATCGCCCTGGTCCGCAGCATCAGCGAGCAGGTGGGACCCCTGGCCGGGGCGGCTGCTGTTTATTTGATCGGGGGGATTTTTTCCCTGGTTCTCTTGCTATGCCGTTCGAAAGGATCCCTTCTTCCCCTCCGGGGCCTCTCCGGTAAGTATTTGGCCGGGTGCGGGCTGCTTTTCGTTCTTTACATGCTGGCCCTTTTTGTAGCCGTGAGCATGGCCGCCGACCGTAACCAGGTGCTGGAGATCGGCCTCCTCAATTACCTCTGGCCTGCCCTGACCATTCTCTTTTCCCTCCTCTTGCTCCATAAGAAAGGAAATTTCATTCTCCTCCCGGGAACTCTCCTGGCCCTTTCGGGGGTCTTCCTTGTTCTGAGCCAGGGACAGTCGATCTCTCCGGCTTCCGTGGCCGGCAACGTTGCCGGCAATCCATACGCTTATGCCCTTGGCCTGGCCGCCGCGGTCTCCTGGGGCCTCTATTCCAATCTAGCCCGCCGTTGGGGTGGCCCTGGCGCAGGAGGCGCGGTGGAGCTGTTCATTCTCGTCACCGGGATCGTCTTTCTCCTTCTTTTTTGGTTGACCGGGGAAGGCCGGGCCTGGACCTGGAGGGCCGGGTTGGAAGTCACCTTTATGGGGCTGGCTACGGCTCTGGCCTACATCCTCTGGGACCGGGCCATGAGAAAAGGGGATATCGTCTTCGTCGCCGCCTGTTCCTACTTCACTCCCCTTCTCTCCACCTTCCTGAGTTGTCTGTACCTCCAGGTGGCTGCCGGGTTCAGTCTTTGGGTGGGGTGCCTTCTCATCGTCGCCGGTTCGTTCCTCAGCTGGGTCTCGGTCTCCGACCGGGAAACGCCGACCGCCGATTGAAATAAAAACCTAACCGCAGAGGTCGCCGAGCACGCAGAGGGAAAAATGGTCAAAAGCTCGAGGCCCCGCGTGCGAGGAAAACAGTCACCGGCTTTTTCCCCGTCTCCCGGACCGCCAAAAACCATCCAATTCTTATCGGAAGGGACCTCGGCGTTCTCCTCCTCCTCTTCGTTCAACCTCTTGTTTTCGTGCACCGAGCACCCGGGGAAAGGAAGAGCTTGAATTCCAAAAGCGGTCTCTGCGTGCTCTGCGGTTCCATTCTTTTTTCCATAAGGCGAGAAAAAATTTGGAGTCCCGCAAAAATACGGGATAAAATAGGGTTATGGAAAAAACGGCGGACATCGTCATCGTCGGCGGCGGGATCATCGGGACCAGCATTGCTTACCACCTGGCACAGAAAAAAGCCAAAGGGGTCATGCTCCTGGAAAAAGGCATGCTGGGCGAGGGGTCGACGGCCAAATGCGCCGGGGGAATCCGGGCCCAGTTCTCCACCGAGATCAACATCCAATTCTCCCTGGAGAGTTTCAAGACCTGGGACAGGTTCCAGGAAATTATAGGGACGGAACTCGATTTTAAAAGGGTGGGCTACCTTTTCCTGGCCACCACCGAGGAAGAGTGGGTGGTATTCAAAACCAATTCGGAACTCCAGCGCAATTTCGGAATCCCGGTGGAGCTCCTCTCCCCGCGGGAGATCCAACATCGATGGCCCTACCTCCGGGTGGACGACCTCCGGGGAGGAACCTTCTGCGCCCGCGACGGGTACGCCGGCCCCTACGAAGCTTTGAGCGGCTTTACCCGGGGGGCCCGGCAGGGCGGGGTGAAAATTTTTGAGGGCACCGAGGTCACCCAAATTCTGCGGAATGGGAATCGGGTGGCCGGGGTTCGAACTCCCCGGGGAGATATTTCCTCGCCCGTAGTAGTCAACGCGGCAGGACCCCGCGCGGGAGAGGTAGGCAAGATGGCCGGGGTGGAAGTACCCGTCCAGCCTTACCGTCGCCAGCTTTTCTTCACCGGCCCTTTCCCCCATATCCCCGACCCCATTCCCCTGGTGATCGACTTTCACCGCGGCTGGTATTTCCGCCGAGAAGGAGCCGGGCTTCTGATCTCCGGGCCGAAGGACAACTTCCCCTCTTTTAACCTGAACGTCGATTACGATGCCATGGTTGAGGTAGCCGAGAATTCCATCTACCGCGTTCCCGTCCTGGAAAAAGCGGCGATCGACCGAGGATGGGCCGGATCTTATGAAATCTCTCCGGACAACCATGCTATTCTGGGCGAATTTCCCGGGTTGAAAGGATTCTTTCTGGCCAACGGCTTCAGCGGCCACGGCTTCCAGCACAGCCCGGCGGTGGGCCGGATCCTGGCGGAATTGATCCTCGGAGAAAAGCCCTCTATCGACATCTCCAGCCTGTCCATAGAACGCTTTGTCAGGGGCGAGCTGATCCGGGAGCCCCTGACTGCCTTCAAAGACTGAGCGGTCCTTATTTTATTCCTTAAGAAATCATAAGAACCGTTATTGGCCTGCATCCCCCGCGGAGCTTTTCCGGCCCTTTCTCTTAAGGGCCCCAAGATACGCAGTTTTCCAGCCAAAAATACATAAAACACCCCATTTTTATGGGTCGGGATATGGAATACGCTGCTCGTACATTAAGGGGGAAAACAGCTTCCGTCGGCTAAAGAGAAAAATGCTTTTCCCCTTCTCGATTCGGTTGCCCAAACTTGGCAAAAAAATATTAAAAAATAGGTTTTGGGGGGGGTGGACCCCCTACCCTGGGGTTTGATCTTACCCGTAAAAGGAGAGGGATATGATGAGGAAAGCCATTCCCGTCCTTTCCATCGTCCCCGTTCTTCTCATCTTCGGGGGAGGCCTATCTCCCCGGGAGGCGAGGGCAAGCAACGGCATCGTGGGGGTGGAAATCTGCATGGGCTGCCACGAGGACCATTACAAGACCTACATGATCTCCACCCACTCCAAAAAAGGGATTCCTGGCTCTCCGGCGAATCAGGCCGGCTGCGAATCCTGCCACGGCCCGGGGGCGGCCCACGTGGAGAAGAGCGGAGAGCGGGGAGTCGGCATCTTCATCTTCAGCAAGAAAATCGCCGATGCCAAGTCCAAATCGGCCAAGTGTCTCTCCTGCCATGGGGAGGGCCGTGACCTGGCCTTCTGGGACATGAGTCGACACAAGGCGAGTGACGCCTCCTGCGACAACTGCCATACCATCCATTCCGGAACCCGGAAGAACTTGAGGGCCGCCCAGCCCGACCTCTGCAACATCTGCCACCGGTCCATCCGGATGCAGCAGAATAGAATCTCTCACCACCCCATCCGGGAGGGAAAGCTGAAATGCACGGACTGCCATGATCACCACGGCGGGTTCGGACCGAAGATGGTCAAAGCCAACTCCCTCAACGAACTCTGTTACCAGTGCCATGCCGAAAAAAGAGGGCCTTACATGTGGCAACACCCGCCGGTGGAAGAGAACTGCATGAACTGTCACACCGCCCACGGCAGCAATCACGCCAAGTTGTTACAGAGCAAGGCCCCGCAGCTCTGCCAATCCTGCCATGACTGGACCCGGCACCCGGGAACGATCTACACCCGGTTCGAGACCTTCCAGGGAACGGCGACGGGGAGTAAAAACCGAATGTTCGCCCGGGCCTGCCTGAACTGCCATTCGGCGATCCATGGGAGCAACGCCCCCTCCCTGAGGGGGAAGACCCATGTCCGCTAGAGAGGGGGGAATCGATGAAGTCGAAGGGATTCGTCATGATATCAATCGTCGGCGCCTTGTGTCTCGGCGCGGGTCCCGGGAGGGGTTGGGGAGCCGAGGAAAAGAAAATCAGCGGGGAGGTTTCGCTCACCGCTCAGCATTTGAACCTGGAAGGGGAAAAAGCCAAATTCAACGAATACGGGGATATGCAGGACGGCTTTTACGGCGACGTGAATTTCCAGTATGAGCGCGGGAATTATTACCTGGACTTCCGGGGTTCGGAGATCGGGCGCAAAACTCAGGGTTATGAGCTTCTGGGAGGAAAATGGGGCAGCTTCCGGTACAACTTCAGCTACGACCAGCTTCCCAATAATTTTACCGAGAACGCCCGGACATTTTATTCCGGTGTGGGAGGGGGCAGCCTCACCTACCCAACCCATCCGCCGAGCACCAACTTCACCACCTGGAATAAATTCGACTATTCCCTGGAAAGAAAAAATTATGCAGGAGGGTTGAAATTCGACCTTTTCAAACCCTTCTATTTCGACGTTTCCGTCGCCCGGGAGACGAGGAAAGGAGTCTACCCCATCGGTTCCGCGGGCACCACCCCGGGGGGCATTGCCCTGGAGATCCCCTCTCCCATCGATTACACCACAGACAGCATGAAGGTGGAGGTGGGATACAATAAAAACCCCCTCGCCCTATCGCTCAGCTATAACTATTCCACTTTTCAAAACGACCACAAGAGCGTGTATTTCCGGAACCCGTCCACCGACAACACGGCTTCCACCACCGACAACTACACCCTGCCCCCCGACAACGATTGCTACAAATTCAACTTCCGGGGGGCGGTGAGGCTTCCCTGGAACAGTAAGTTCAACGCGAACCTGGCCTTTTCCCGTGCCCAATCGCAGGCCAACCTCTTCGATTCCTATACGGCCAATGTGACTGCGGCCGCTTCCAATATCGGGGTCCAGGGCAGGACCGGAGTCATCCTGAATGACTACATTTTTAACGGAAAAGTCGACACCCAGAGCTACCATTTCACCCTGACTTCGAATCCCCTGCATTTTCTCGACGGGAAGGTCTTCTACCGCTACTACGACTACGATAACCGCTCCGACCCTATCACCACCACCGACTCCACCGCCACTCCGGCCACCTTCACCACCCATCCCTTCAGCTACCAGAAACAGAAGGCCGGCGCCGAGCTGGGATTCCGCCTTCCGGCGAGCTTTTACTTGAGCGGCGGTTATACCTATGTGCAAACCAAGCGGGACCGGGAAGATATTTCCAAGAATCAGGATGATATCCTCAATGCCGAATTGCGGTGGACCGGAGCAGATTTCATGCTTGCCAAGGTTGGCTACGAAAGGCTCCACCGGAGGGCGGAATTCGAAAGCCCCCAGGGCCTCTCCCCCACCGATCCGAAAAACATCGAAACCTACCTAAGGCGCTACGACGCTGCGGCCAAGGATCGCGATACCTACAAGGCTGTGTTGGAGTTTTTTCCGGTCCAAGACCTCAGCTTCAGCTTTGGCTACAAGCGGAAGAACACGGATTACAAGGATACGATCCTGGGGTTGCAGGATGACAAAAGGGATGAATTCACCGTGGATGCAGATTACCTGATTCTGAAACGGGTGAGGCTCTTCGGGTATTTCGATTACGAATACGTGAAGCGCCATCAATTCCAAAGACAGATCCCCTCCCCGACGACGGCCTATGACCCCACCCTTCCTCCAACCGCCACCGCTTTCAACTGGACCTCGACCCAAACCGAGAGAAACTACGGCTACGGCTTGGGAATGGAACTTTACCTGATTCCCAAGAAACTGACCCTGCGCCTGCAGAACGATTACCTGAAATCCGACGGGTACGCAGACTACACCTATCTCCTGGGGACCAATCCCCTTCCCGCCGGACGGAGCGAGGACAACATCGACATCTCCGACTGGGATGACTACCGGCTGCAAAATTACCTGGTGAAAGTCATCTACCATATGACCCCATCCATTTCTTTCATCGCGGGGTGGGCATACGCGAAGTATGACTACGACGACGCCCAGTACGATGGGTACCAGTATGTACCGGCGACCACGGGTTCCAGCGGGGCTTATCTCACCGGAGCCTACCAGGACCCCGGATACCGGGCTCATGTATTTTTCCTGAGCACGGGATACAAATTTTGACGCCATCCGGCAACCCCGTACCCTGCCCAAAGGAGGGGAACATGAAGTTCATCGCCGTCCAGAATAGAATCGGAATGCTCCTTATCGCTCTGTTCTTCGGAGGAAGCCTCTTCGGCTGCACCGCCGGAAAGTGGGGATTCATCAACCAGGACGAGAAAATGGTCATTGAGCAGAAATTCGACGACGCCACTCCTTTCGGCGAAGGGCTCGCCGGAGTGAAGGTCGGAAATCAGTGGGCTTACATCGACAAGACCGGTAAAACAGTCATCCAGCCCCAATTTGAAGAGGTCTGGCGTTTCCATGAGGGAATGGCGGCGGTCATGGTTGGAGGAAAATGGGGGTATATCGATAAAAGCGGAAAATTCGTCATTCCACCGCAGTTTGGGGATGCCTCTTCTTTCCACGAAGGTTTGGCCCCGGTAGAGTCGGGGGGCAAGTGGGGGTATGTGGATGAGAGCGGAAAGGTCGCCATCCAGCCCCAGTTCGATTACGCCTGGGTCTTCTCCGATGGACTGGCCGCGGTCAAAAAGGACGGGAAGTGGGGGTTCATCGATAAAACCGGCCGGACCGCTATTCAACCCCAATTCGACGGGGTATTATCTTTTTCCGATGGGTTGGCGGCTTTTTTTCAGGAAGGCAAGCGTGGTTTCATAGATAAGACTGGGAAGGTTGTCATTGCGCCCAAGTTCGATAACGTGTTGTCTTTCTCCGAAGGTCTGGCCCCGGTGAAGATTGGAATCCAGTGGGGCTACATCGACAAATCCGGCACTGTGGCCATCCAGCCTGAGTTCGATTTCGCCTTCCCTTTCAGCGAAGGGGTGGCGCCGGTGAAGTACGGCTACAAGTGGGGCTATATTTTCAAGACCGGTCAATATGCCATCCGCCCCAAATTCGAAGGGGCTTACCCTTTCCATGACGGGCTCGCCATGGTGAAGACCGGCCGGGCCACCGGCTATATCGATAAGACTGGGAGATATCTGCCCGTCCTGTAAAAACCCATTCTCTCGCCCGCAGCGCCGATGCTTTGGACCCCCGTTGAAAAAAAGGGGGTCAACACTCAAAAAATAGGGGATTTACCCCATTCCCTTCCCATAGCTTTTGAAGTAATAATTTTAGGATGAGGAGGGGTAAGCATTCAGCATACATTTCCGAATCCCTTCTCGGAGGACAAGCATGGAAAAGGCCTTGAATATTCTCATCGGGGGAGAAGCCGGTCAGGGGTTGGTGACCGTGGGAGAGATCCTGGCCAGGAGCCTGGTGCGGGCCGGGTATTACATCTTGGTCACCCAGAGCTACATGTCCCGAATCCGCGGCGGCCATAACACCTTTGCCATCCGGGTAAGTAAAGAAGAAATCTTTGCTTCCCAAGAGACGGTGGACCTTCTGGTTGCCCTGGACGATCTGACCCTCACCCTCCATGAAAAGGAACTAAGCCCCCGGGGGAGGATCGTCGCCGATCAGGGTTGCGGCGCGGATGAAAAAATCTGCCTGAAAGTCCCCTTCGGCCATCTGGCCTCGAATCAATACTCCAACGTCGCCGCCCTGGGAGTCATCTCCGACCTCATCGGCCTGAACGGAGAGGTCGTCAGGCGGACCCTGGAAGATTTCTTCGGGAAGAAGAAACCGGGGGTCGCTGAAGAGAACCGAAGGGTTCTTGAGGAAGCCATGCGCTGGGCCCGCTCTCAGCCTCCCTTCACCGGGAAGCTCCCCCCGGTCTCGAACCCCGCCCCGAGGATGATGATGCAGGGGAACGAGGCCATCGCCCTGGGAGCCATTTCCGCCGGCCTAAAATTTTATTCCTTCTATCCCATGACCCCTTCCACCTCGGTGGGCCTTACCCTTGTCAAGTGGGCCGGGAAAATGGGCCTGGTGGTGGAGCAGGCGGAAGACGAGATCGCGGCCATCAACATGGCCCTCGGCGCCTCTTATGCCGGGGCTCCGAGCATGGTGGGGACATCGGGAGGGGGGTTCGCCCTCATGGCCGAGGGGGTCAGTCTGGCCGGAATGACCGAAACTCCCGTGGTCATCGTGGTGGCCCAGCGCCCGGGCCCAGCCACGGGCCTGCCCACCCGCACGGAGCAGGCCGACCTGCATTTCGTCCTCTACGCGGGCCACGGGGAATTTCCCCGGGCCATCTTCGCCCCCGGGACCGTGGAGGAATGTTTCCACCTGACCCGCAAGGCCTTTTTTCTGGCGGAAAAATACCAGGGTCCCGTATTTATCTTGACCGATCAATTTCTCTCCGACTCTTACCGCTCCGTGGCTCCCTTCGACGTGGCGAACCTGCCCCCGGTGCAAGTCCCCTTGAATCCGCCCCCCGGTTCCGAACCCTACCGCCGGTATGCCCTCACCCCAAACGGGGTCTCCCCCCGCCTTCTTCCGGGGATGAGCGAACACCCGGTGGTGGCCGGAAGCGACGAACACACCGAGGACGGACATCTCACCGAGGACCTCTCGGTCCGCAAGGAAATGGCCGATAAGCGGCTGAGAAAAGAGGAAGGAATCCGGGACGAGGTCATCCCCCCCGAGCTGAAAGGAGACCGCAATCCGGACCTCCTTCTGGTCACCTGGGGGTCCAGCAAGGGGGCGGTTATGGAAGCGGCCTCACAACTCCGCTCCGGGGGAAGAAAAACGGCGATTCTTTATTTTCCCCAGGTTTGGCCGTTGGTTCAGGAACAATTCCTATCCGCCCTGCAGGAAGCCCGCCGGGTCGTCTCCGTGGAAGGGAATGCCACCGGGCAGCTGGCCAGGCTCATCCGGCAGGAATCGGGCTTTGAAATCAAAGATCGAGTCAGCCGCTACGACGGCCTGCCGATTACCCCGGAATTCATTCTTCGGGAATTAAAGTGACCCGGCTGTAGGGACGGCTCGCGAACCGTCCCTACGTCGACACAAAAAACTTAACCGCAGAGGTCGCGGAGCACACAGAGGTGAAAAAAACCAAAGGCCCTAGGTCCGGGGCAAGGGAAAATTGGGTTCATTTCCAACGCTTCCCGAAAACCTCACACGATGAAGGACTCTACATAGAAAGATCTCTGCGCTCTCTGCTTCCTCTTCGTTCAGCCTTTTCTCTCTATCCCGCAGAGAATTCGGAGGACGCAGAGAGGATGAAATTTTCATAAAATGATTCGTGTTTTTAGTCTTTTGGTTTCCCAAAAAAAGGAGACGATCCATGGTAACTTTGAAAGAGTACGGCGACTACGAAACGGCCTGGTGTCCGGGGTGCGGAAATTTTTCCATCCTGAAAGCGGTGAAGCAGGCCCTGGTGGCCTGCCGGTTGAGGCCCCAGGACGTCATCTTCATCTCCGGGATCGGACAGGCGGCGAAGGCTCCCCATTACTTGAACGTGAACCTCTTTGACGGCCTCCACGGACGCTCCCTGCCCGTCGCCACCGGGATCAAGCTGTCCAACCCCAGGAAGACGGTGATCGTGGAGAGCGGGGACGGCTGCAATTACGGGGAGGGGGGAAATCACTTTCTCGCAGCCTTGCGGCGGAATCTGGACATCACTCTTCTGGTCCATGACAACCAGGTGTACGGCTTGACCAAAGGCCAGGCCAGCCCCACTTCGGAAACCGGTTTCGTGACCAAGGCCCAGCCAGGAGGGGTGGCTTCGTCTCCTTTCAACCCCGTCGCCGTAGCCGTGGCCATGCGGGGCGGGTTCGTGGCCCGGGCCTTCTCGGGAATGGTGGACCATCTGGCGGTGATCATCCAGGAAGCCATCGCCCACCGCGGGTTCTCCCTGGTGGATATTCTTCAGCCCTGCGTATCTTTTAATAGGATAAACACCTTCAGCTGGTACAAGTCCCGCTGCCGGGAACTGCCGCCCGATTACGACCCCTCGAACTGGGAAGCCGCCATGAAGACCGCGGAGGAATGGTGTCCGGCCGGCCTTCGAATCTCACTTCCCGGCCCTCAAAGAGGGACCGCTGGCGGGAAAAGGGGTGGACCGGGGATTGCTGGCGAAAATCTTGGAGAGTTACCAATGATCGGTAAAACTTCAGTGCGGAAGGGCCGCGACCCAGAGCGCAGGCCCATCAATATTGTTTATCCATGTTCATCTGGGTACCATATAAGTCTTTTGTCTTTAAGCCTTTTGCGAATATAAAATCTGTGTTTATCTGTGTTCATATGTGTCCAATATAAAAATTTTTGGTTGCGGCTCTGCCGCGCTGCGTTCATCTGTGGCCTATAGAATTCAACATCAGAAAAGGAGATTAAAATGAAACCTTTGGAGATCGCCAAGAATGTATATTGGGTCGGGGCCATCGATTGGAACATCCGTGATTTTCACGGCTACTCTACCTACCAGGGGACCACCTACAATGCCTTCTTGATCAAAGACCAGAAAACGGTCCTCATCGACACAGTGAAGAGGGATTTCTTCTCCGAGTGGATGGAACAGATCCGGGAGGTCATCGACCCGAAGAAGATTGACTGGGTAATCAGCAACCACACGGAAATGGATCATTCCGGCAGCCTGCCATGGCTGATGCACGTGATCGGGAGCGAGAAGCCGGTCTACTGCTCAAAAATGGGGGCGCAGAACCTGGCACGCCACTTTTCGGCGGGCCTAAACCTCAGGCCGGTGAACGAAGGGGAAGAAATGAAACTGGAGCAGAGGACCCTTACCTTCCTGGAGACCCGCATGCTCCACTGGCCGGACAGCATGTTCACCTACCTAAAAGAAGACCAGATCCTCTTCTCCAGCGACGCCTTCGGCCAGCATTATGCCGGGATGGAGAGGTTTGACGACCAGATCGGAGAGGCAATCATGCCCCATGCCAAGAAGTATTTTGCCAACATTCTTCTCTTGTACGCTCCGCTGGTTCTTAAGCTCGTCGAGAAGGTCACCCGGATGGGGCTCAAAATCAGGATGATCTGCCCGGACCACGGCATCATGTGGCGCAAGGACCCGGGGAAGATCATCCAGGCCTATGTCGAATGGTCGCAACAGAAGCCCGGGAAGAAGGCCCTGGTGATCTACGACAGCATGTGGCACAGCACCCAGACCATGGCCGAGGCCATCGTGGAAGCCCTCGCTCAGGAAGGATTGGACGCCCGCCCGATGCATCTGAGGACCATCCACCGGAGCGACGTGATGACCGAAGTCCTGGATGCCGGGGCGATTCTCGTGGGGTCTCCCACGCTGAACAACGGCCTCTTTCCCAATGTGGCCGACTTCCTGTGCTACCTGAAGGGGCTCAAGCCGCAGAACAAGATCGGCGCCGCCTTCGGATCCTACGGCTGGAGCGGGGAGGCGGTAAAGTTGATCAACCAGGACCTGGAGGAGATGAAGTTCCGGATCGTGGACCCGGGGTTGAAAATCCAGTACGTCCCCGACCCGAAGGGGCTGGAAGCCTGCCATGTCCTGGGTAAAAAAGTCGCCCAAGCCCTGGCTTTCTGAATCTGCCATGTCCCCTCTCAAGTGCCAGGGCCCAAGGAAGATAAAAACAGGAACTCGCAAGGTGTAAGGCGCGAGCGGGAAATGCTTTTATCGACTTGCCCTCTCGCGGCTCGCAAACTGCGAACCTTATTTCGGCAATGCTTTTTCCGCTAAAAGTTAAGTAAGCGCCGCCGCTCTGCTTAAAGCTTCAGGTCCCCAAATTGGCTTGAAATTTCATCGGACTTGGGTTAAAGTCACAATGGCTCCTGGCTGGGGAACCGGGCGGGTCCTCCTCGAGGCAAACTCCCCAGACGATGGACAAGACCCGGCGGGTGAATGATTCGTCTATTTTTCGCCGAACGGGAAGATTATGTACAAAAAGTATTACGGTTTTTCCGAAGATCCCTTTGCCCTCAACCCCGATCCCAAATTTCTGTACCTGGCCATCGGGCACTGGAAAGCTCTTTCCTCCATGATGTCCGGGATCAAGGAGAGGAAGCGCCTCATGGTCATTACCGGAGAGGTGGGCGTCGGCAAGACCATCCTGATTTATGCTCTCCTGAAGGATCTGACCGAAAAGATAAAAACCGCCTTTATCTTCAACCCCATTCTTGATTTCAAGAGCCTGCTAAAAACGATTTTCCGGGAGCTGCGGATCCCCCTCGAGGGAAAGAAAGAAGATGTTCCCTCGCTCTTGCATCAATTCAATCAATACCTCCAGGAGAGGCTGGCTCGCGACGAAATCGTGGCGGTGATCATCGATGAATCCCAGGGCCTGGAGGAAAAAGTCCTGGAAGAGATCCTGAAGCTGGCCACCCTGGATATTCCCGCGGCCAAGGCCCTGCAGGTCCTGCTGGTGGGACAGACGGAGCTGGAAGAAAAATTGGATTCCATCAGGCTTCGGCATTGGAAGGAAAAAATTTCCATCCACGGGCAGGTCCGGCCTTTAACCCGCGAGGAATGCAGAGGATACATCCGGCACCGGCTGAAACTGGTGGGACAGAGCATGTCCGAGGTCTTCACTTCTGAGGCGGTCAACCGGATCTGGGAATTTGCCGGGGGGATTCCCCGGGTGATCAATTTGCTCTGCGACCGGGCCCTATTGATCGGATATACCAACTCGAGCCCCATGATCGATTCCAAAATCGCCGATCAGGCGGTTCAGGATTTCAAGTATCTGAAAACCCCGAAATCCCAAATCCTCCGTCCGGTGTCCTCCCTGGTGAAATCCCGTTACGGCGTGGGGGCCCTCGTTCTTTTGCTCATCGGCCTTGGAGTTTTCGCTTTCTTCCGTTTCGATTTCCCTTCCACCCCCTGGAAGGCCACCGGCAAGATCCCTCCCCCGGACCAACTCTCCCCGGAGAAGCGCCGGGAGACCCTGGAGGCGAAAAAGATACCCTCTCCTCCGGGGGAGTCTATCGCCAAAGAACACAAGGAGGCTACCGAAGTCAAGAGGGATTTCCCTCCCCCCCTAAAAGGGCCCATGCCGCAACTCGAGGAACAAGGCATCCTGGTGAAGGAAGGCTGGACGGTCTCTTCCGTTGCCCGGCAGCATTTTTCAGGAATCAATCATAGCCTCCTGGATTTCATGCTGGAGGCCAATCCGGAGATCACGGACATCCATTTGATCTTTCCCGGACAAAAGATCAAAATCCCCTATATCACCGAGGAGACGCTTCTCCGGAGGGGTCCGGATAACCGGTACCAGTTGTATTTGGGGACTTTCGCCACTGTCCAGGAGGCGGCCCGTTATAAGAATGAACCGGCCCTGAAGGAAAAGAAGCTGAAAGTTACCACCCGCCGGGTCTCTCCTCGGGAGGACTGGTACAGGATCGTGGCTGGACCTTTTCAAACCAGGGAAGAAGCCCTGCAAACCATTCAAACCCTGAAAGCAAAGAAGCTGTTGCCCCTCTTGGACTGTCTTCCGAGGAAGGCACCTTGATGGAAAAAAGGAGAGATGGATCGGATGCAGGGCTTTCTTAGGAATCCGTCATCCATTGTTTTTTGCCTTTGGCCTTTAGCCTATTACCTCTAACCTCTAACCTAATGCCTGTCTTTCCATGTATCCAAATCTGGAATTCGCGGCCATCTCCGTTCAGTTCGTGATCGACGATGTCAAGGAGGTTTTCCTGCAGATCACTTCCGGAAAATAGCCCTTCCAGATCCTTCCTTTTTTCGACCACGGGCTGTTGGAATGATCGGCCATAGCCTTAAATTGCAATCTTGCAATCCTGACCCCTTTTCTACTCTTCTATCATCTTTCTAGAGCCGGGTCTGGGCCATCAGCCGGCCCTTTTCAGGATTTCCTTGTGCACAAGGCGCAGGGCTTTGAGAAGGGCCTGATTTTCCCTGCGGTTGCGCACGGCGACGCGGAAAAAATAGGGGCCCAGGTGGTGAAAGGACCGGCAATCCCGGATCAAGATCCCCCGGGGGATCAGCCGATCCCGGAGCTCGGCCGCATCCAGGTTCAGGGAAGGATGAAGCTGGACGAGAAGGTAGTTGGCGGAGCCGGGATAGGGGATGAAGCCGGGGATGGCCTGCAATCCGAGGGTTAGATTCTCCCGTTCCTCCCGGACGTAGGCCAGCGTGCGATCGGTGTGAACCTTGTCCTGAAGACTTTCCACGGCGGCCATCTGGGCCAGCGTATTGACCTTCCAAGGTTCTTGAACCCGGGAGAATTTATCGATCACCCCGGAGTTTGAAACCAGGTATCCCGCCCGGAGCCCGGGCAGGGCGAAGAACTGATCCAGGGACCGGAGGACGATGAGCCGGGAGGAATCGGCCGCTTTCCGAAGGAGCGATCCCCCGGGAACGAAATCGATGAAGGCTTCGTCCAGGATGAACCAGACCTTCTCCCTCTCCGCCTGGGCCAAGACCCGCAACAGATCCTCCTTCTCGGCCAAAATCCCGGTGGGATTGTTGGGATTGCAGAGGTAGAGGGCGTCGTACCCCTGGGTCAGGGACAGGAGCAACCCCTCCACGTTGAGTTCGAACCCGTCCTCTTCCCTGGTTTCAAAAAAATGAATCCGGCCATCCCGGTTTTGGATTTCCAGCGCATTTTCATACTCGCTGAAGGCCGGGGTTACCAGGAGGATGCGGCCCAGTTTCAGCACTCGGGGAAGGGAATAAATAAACTCTATGGAACCGGCGCCGGGAAGGATGCTCCCTTCCGGAATCGAGTGAACATCGGCCAGAGCCCCCCGGAGTTCATCGCAACGCCTATCCGGGTAGCGAAGAATGGCCGCCAGGCCTTCTTTGAGGATTTTCTTCTTGGCCCTCGGAGACAAGCCGAGGGGATTGATGGAGGCGCTGAAATCGATGATCTTGGCCGGGTCGATTCCCTTCTGCCGGGCCACTTCGTAAATGTCACCGCCGTGGGTTTCGTTCAAGGAAGAACCTCGTCAAGAAGCCGTAGGGGCGACCGGACTCCGGCAAGCTCCCTTCGGGTCTGATAGGCATCCGCGTTCATCCCCGTCCCGATAAGAGCCGTGAGGCGCGGGGAGTGATGGGTAAGGGGACAAAAAGCCCTCACCTTGAATTTTGAGTCATTATTTAACCTGCGTTTATCTGCGTTCATTTGCGTCGCATTAGGTCTTTAGTCTTGAAGTCTTGGCATACATAAAATCTGGGTTCATCT
The DNA here is from genome assembly GCA_001304105.1 of Deltaproteobacteria bacterium SM23_61. GTDB lineage: Bacteria > Desulfobacterota > SM23-61 > SM23-61 > SM23-61 > SM23-61. The sequence goes on along the minus strand of LJUR01000119.1, from coordinate 172 downwards.
GTGTTTATCTGTGTCTCATAAGCGTTTTTCAGTTGTTCGAAAAACGCGGCGCGGGAACGCGGCGGCAGAGGGTCCAGGACTGGTACCGGGGCGTGTACCGGAGCAGGAAGATTTCCCCTTCTTTCGTCTTCACCCGGAAATAATCCTGGCGCAGCGCTTTGGGGTCCACTTT
>LJUR01000005.1 GCA_001304105.1 Deltaproteobacteria bacterium SM23_61 | reverse complement strand
ACCCTATTCTTCTTGATGTTTCGGATCGCCTGTTCGGAGACATCTTTAAATAACTTCTGATTCTTCACGACCACGGGAAAACGGAAAGGATCGTCCCGGTTGGAAGTCCCCAGAATCGTTCCGCCGCGGGGAAGAATCCCGGAAGCATCTTTGGATTCCAGGATTCTGGCCTGGTTATGGATCACCCCGGAGTAGCCGTCTGAAAAGCCGACCACCTCCAGGCCGTACCTGAAGATGGCTGTCTTTACGATCGCCCGGATCACCGCGTTCAAGCCCGGGCAATCGCCCCCTGCGGTCAGGATTCCGATCCGCTGAATCTTAATCCTCTGACGCATTCTGCCTCCTAGCAAAAAAGTCATCTAAGCGGTCATTTGCCTAGTTGGTAAGTCGTATAGTACTTGGTACTGGGTATTGGGTATTGGGGACTGGGTGTTGGGTGTCGGGTGTCGGGTGTCGAGTCCTGGGTGCTGGGTCCTGTATCCTGTATCCTGATTCTTACCTCCTGATTCCAGGTTCCTGCCTACCGAGCCTTTACCCTCCTCCCCATTACCCATGACCTATGAGCTTTGAGCTATGAGCTTTCAGCTTTGAGCTTTTTTCCTCTGACCTTTTTTACTCAAACATCTGGAAGGGAGCAATCATGGTTGGGACCGGGACTTCAATTACCGCGGGTTGTTTGCTGGCCAGGGCCTCCCGCAGGGTCCTTCCCAACTGTTCCGGAGTAGCCTTGAACCCTCTGGCCCCGAAAATTTCGGCCAGCCTGGCGAAATCCGGATTGGTTACTTCCGTTCCCACGATCCTGCTCTTGAAGTTCACCACCTGGTCGCTTTTCGTGGAGCCAAAGGCCTGGTCGTTGAAGACGATCGTCACCAGGTTGATTCCATACCGCACCGCCGTGGCCAGCTCCGCGCAGGCATAGAGAAACCCCCCGTCCCCCACCACGCAGACCACCTGCCGATCCGGGGCGGCCAGTTTTACACCCAGGGCCGTGGGAAATGAGAATCCCAGGGTCGCGAAATAAGAGGAGGTGATAAAGGTGCGGGGCTTCCTGACCTCATAAGCCAGGTTGGCCCAGTAGCCGATGTTGGTCACCCCGCACACGAAGATGGCGTCGTCCTCCAATTCCTTCCTCAGCGTTTTGACGATTTGAAACTGCAGGGGGACCTTTTCCTGGAGCCACTTCCGGTGATTCTCCCGACATTGTTCCAGTTCCGATGAGCTCCACCGTCCCTTTTCGACCTTCATTTTCCGGAGTTCACCCGCCAGCGCCTTCAGGGCGGCCTTGGCATCGGACACGAGGGCCACTTCGGCCGGATAATTCTTTCCGATCATGGAGGCATCTGCGTCCAGCTGGATCAGTTTCTGGGGAGGCTTCAGGGCGGTTGAAGGCCGCCCCTGCTGCCAGGTAATGCGCGTGCCCACGGTCAGGACCACATCCGCGCCGGACATGGCCCAGCGGACGGGACCAAAACCGTAATAAGCGCCCCCCAGGGAAAGGGGATGGTTCTCCGGGATCGCTCCCTTGCCCTGGGCGGTCATGGCCACCGGGGCCCCCAGGGTTTCAGCCAGGTCTTTCAACTCGGCGGAGGCGTCCGAGACGATCGCTCCTCCCCCGGCCCAGATGAGCGGTTTCCGCGCTTTAACCAGAAGCTCCGCAGCCCGGGACAGGTCCTGCGGATCCGCCACTGCGGGCGGCAGGGCCTCGCCGGGGGAGAACTCCACTTCCCCGCTGGATCGCATGGTGTCCCAGGGAATTTCCACTTCTGTGGGGCGGGGCCGGCCTGTCCTCATCTGACGCATGGCCTCCCGAATCGCCCCGGGGATCTCCTCCACCTTCATCACCCGTTTGCACCATTTGGTTACCGGGCGGACCATGTCGAGCTGATCATTCACCTCGTGGAGCGCTCCCCCATCCTTTCCCAGGTCTCTGCTTTCGACCTGCCCGGCAAGCAGGAGCACCGGTGAAGAACAGGCATGAGCCGTTCCCACCGCGGCAAGGGCATTCTGCACTCCGGGGCCCGGGACGACCAGGCCCACGCCCGGTTTTCCTGTTACCCGGGCATAACCGTCCGCCATGTAGAGAGCGGTCTGCTCATGCCGCACCACAACCAGGCGGAGGTCCTTCTCCCCGTAGAGGGCGTCAAAAACACCCATGATCTGCACCCCGGGGAGGGAAAAAAGGTATTCCACTCCTTCCTTCTTCAATGCTTCAACAACGGCTTCTCCTCCGGTCATCCGGGGCATACCCCCTCCTCATTATCAATATTATGGGACCCAGATTTACGCAGATAAACGCAGATAAAATAATGGATTAAAAACAAGAAAAAAACCTTATTCCCCTTACCCCTAGCCTCTCACCTTTCACCGCTTCTATGGGGACACGGATGAACACGGATAAACACTATCTTTTCTTCGCCCTTTCGTAAACCGCCTCAATCTTCTGGTCCCTTTCCCGCCGCAGCCGGTCCAGATCGAGGTTCTTTTTTTCCTGGTCCTGGACCAAAATCTCCACCTCGGCGAATTTCGCTTCGTACACCTTGCGGATTTCCGCAATTTCCTCTTTCTCATCGGAACTCAGGGAAGGGACCTTGTCCCCGCCCATTTTCTGGGTTTTCTCCATGGCCAGTTCCCACGCGCTCTTCAGTTCGCTCCCCATAAGCTCTTCCCCCTTTCTAAATACCATCCAGTTCTTGCTGACCGCTGAAAGCTGATCACTATCTTTATATATCAAGAGTTTATACCAAAATCCCGCAGGGGATCAATTGAAATGCGGAATGCGGATTGCGGAATTCGGATTGAAAAAGAAAAGCAAAAAGAGATCCGAAATCCCAAATCCGCAATCCGAAATTAGAGGGGCGCTGCTTTTTCTGCCCAATGCCCCTGCTTTCGGGCCGGGCACCGCCTGGTATTTAATTCCTCTTGTGCCTATTTGGCGAATACTAAAGGGAAGCTCCCTGAGTGATTTGACAGAGCGGGAAAGGGTCGAATATGATAGGTGAATGTTGAAGAGGGCCACGGACACGGTTTTGGTCTCCCTTTTTGCTGCCCTTACGGCCGTCGGGGCTTTCATCAAAATTCCCATTCCCCATGTCCCCTTTACCTTGCAGACCCTGGTGGTCATGTTCGCCGGCCTGATCCTGGGCAGCCGGAGGGGGGCTTTGAGCCAAGTTCTTTATCTGGTGCTCGGGTTGATGGGACTTCCCATTTTTGCTCAGGGGGGAGGGCCCGCTTATATCCTGCAACCTTCCTTTGGATTCCTTCTGGGTTTCGTTCCCGGCGCTTTTGTCATCGGGAAGATCCTGGAGGATGAAAAAAGCCCTTCTCCGGCAAGAATCCTGGCTTCCCTGATACTGGGGCAGGGGGTTATTTACCTCTTTGGCCTTTCCTATCTTTATCTCAACCTGAATCTCATTCTTCATAAACCCTTTCCTTTATCCTCGGTCTTTATGGCCGGTTTTCTGGTTTTCCTCCCCGGAGACATCTTGAAAACGCTCATTGCGGCCCTGGTGGCCCCCCCGATCCGGAAAAGGTTTCTCTCCAGAATATCATCCTAACTCTTTGATATTATTAAATATTATTTTTTCGCCATAATTCTTGACAAAGGAATCCTTATCCTCTATGTTAATAAGGGACTGAGAAAAAGAGAAAAGCCCTTCCATGGTTTTCCCAATTTCCCCGGCCGAAAAAATCTATTAATATCAAAACCTTTCAGATTCTCCCGAATCTCGAGGGGTGGCAGTTATGTCAAGCAGCGCCAAAGAGATTTTGAATAACTGGGAAACCAGGCTGATGGAATGGAACAAACCGATCAGCGAACTGGGCCTGAAAATCGAAGGCTCTGCTATAGAAAAAATCAGGTCCCGCCTGTACGGAGAGCTGGAACGGAAGGGGATCCGCTTTAAACCAAAATTTTACCTAACCGATACGTGGGGTTGCCCCGATCGGGTTCCGGTGATCGGGATCCCTTTTTACTACGCCAACCCGGTCCTTTCCCAGATCGAGGACCGGATGAACGGAGACCTGGAAGACGAGCATGAGCTTATGATGACTTTCCGTCATGAAGCGGGGCATGCCATCAATTATGCCTATCGTCTCTATGCGTTACGCGAATGGAAGGAGACCTTCGGACGGTTCGATGAACCCTACCGGGATTTCTTCCGCCCCAACCCCCAGTCCCGGCAGTTCGTAAAACACCTCTACCAGCAAGTCGGTTCCTACGCCGGCAGGATCTATGCGCAGAAACACCCGGATGAGGATTTTGCCGAAACCTTCGCCGTCTGGCTTACCCCTCGATCCAATTGGCGGGTAAAATACCGCAACTGGAGCGCGCTAAAGAAGCTCAAGTACGTGGACCGGCTGATGAAGGAAATCGGCCCGAAGAGGCCCCTGGTGACCAACGGAGGTTTGGTTAACCCTATCGGCAGCCTCAACCTGACTCTCCTGGAACATTACAATAAAAGCGAAGAAAGGTACCGGCAGAAAGCCCAGGGATATGTGGATGATGTCCTGATGGAAATATTCAGTACCAACGGGAAGGGAGAAAAACGAATTCCGGCCGCAGGCTTCATCGACAAAAACCGGAACCACATGGTGGGGATGATTTCCCACTGGACCGGAGAAAAGAGCTCTTCGGTGAACGCCTTGATGGATAAGCTGAGAGATCGGGCGAGAGAACTCAGCCTCAACCTCAGTCCCCACCGGCAGTCACGCAAGCTGATCGAATTCACGGCCCTTGCCACCGCGCTGGTCATGAATTACACCTACGAAGGAAAGTTCACCATCAATTAAGGGCCTGTTGGCCTTCCTTCTGTTGCCCGGCCCGGGGGCAAGGGCCTTGCACGCAGAAACTATGAGGCGTTTTTGATTCCATGGAACGGGCGGGCACAGCCTTAGAGATACATCCCTAGGTTGAACCCCTTAGGGGCGACCCGCCGGGTCGCCCGAGGCCCGCCGCTTTCTGCGGAAGTCGAGCGGAGTCCCCGGGAAAAGGGCTCACCCGGCCGATACTTTCTGCGTGCAAGGCCCTTGCCCCCGGGCCACGACTCAGGCATTGCGGAGAGAATTCGGGTCTTTCCATTCCGAAATCCGCAATCCGAAACCCGCAATCGCAGGTCAGTGGCTCTTCTTCAGCCATTCATCCCGGTAGCCATGAAGGTCCCGGATGTAGGATTCGATGAGCTCGATGAGAGGCTCTCGGGGAAGGAGCGCTCCGGCCAGGGAATAGACCTGGAGGGAGCGCATAATCTGGTAATAGAGGCTCTGTCCGTCGAAGCAGATTTTTTCCAGCGGACAAAAGGGGCAATGATCTTTGTAGTCCAGGCAGAAGATGATCTTGGTCGAACCGCACTGGAAGGCCTGCCGGTACCGGTCCGGGTCCGCTTTCCGCTTGAGGAAATCCCGGATGCGGACCCACTTTTCAATGGCCAGTTCGAAGGGGTCCTCGCCTTCCTTGTGGCGACGGACCATTTCCTCCAATTCGAGCAGCGTGGCCATTACCGAGAATTCCCCCCTGCTTACGAAGGTTTCTTATTCCTGCTGAAAGCTGATGGCTGATGGCTGACCGCTGGTTATTCTTCCATTCTCTGCCGGGTGATCTCAAAGATCACCCGGGTATCCGGGTCGGGGCACTGCAGGGTGTAGACCTGATCCCGCCCGAAATCCTTGGGATCTTTGGCCTTGCCCATCATGAACAGAGAATACTGGATGGCGCCGAGGGCAACGACGCATACGTTCTTCGACTCTTTCAGGTTCAACATATTGTTTTCGATCACGATCGAATCCCCCACCTTCACCAGGGGGCATTTGCTGTCTTTCGCTCTGGCGATCACCTTGTACTTGGCCATCCTTCCTCCTTATTTTTACTTGGGCATCATGATCAGGGCTTCCCCTTCGAGGACGGCTTTCCCTTCCTGGTTGGTGACCGAGGATTTCACCGTCATCCGATTCTTTGCCGGGTCCTTGCCGGCGACCTCGGAAACGACGGTAACCGTGTCTCCGATGAAGACCGGGGCCAGGAATTTCACCGTCTGGGTCAGGTGAATGGTTCCCAGTCCCCCGATGTTGGTCAGGGTCTGGTTGATCAGACTGGCGGTGAGCATTCCATGGGCCACCCGCTTTCCAAAAAAAGACTTTTGGGCGAACTCTGCGTTCACGTGGATCGGGTTGAAATCCGCCGTGATACCGGCGAAGGCAAAAACGTCGGCTTCGGTAATGGTTTTGCCGAAGCTAACTTTTTCTCTGATCTGAATATCTTCGAACTTCTTTCGGATCATCTCCCCTCCCCAGATCATATCACGGTTCGTTGTCAGTAAGAGCAGATTTGGACCTGCCCTTCCTGCTTCATCCGTGTGTATCCGTGTTCATCCGTGTCCAAAAAGGTTCGGAGTTTGTAGGGGCGCGCTGCCGCGCGCCCGTGCGGATTTCGGAGTCAAAATCGATAAAGGCCTTTTTGAATTTTTGGCATTCTTATCTGTCTTTATCTGTGTTCATCTGTGTCCAATAAAAATCTTTTGGTTGCTGCGAAGGCGAATTGTATTCAAGCCACTTCCAGGATCATCTCGATTTCCACCGGGATTCCGTTGGGAAGGGCCTGCATCCCCACCGCCGACCGGGCATGTTTTCCGATCTCCCCAAAGATCTCTACCAGAAGATCCGAACATCCGTTGATCACTTTGGGCTGCTCTTTGAAATCCTCGGTGCAATGGACCATGCCCAGCAGCTTGACGACCCGTTTGACCTTGTCCAGGTCTCCCACCGAGGCCTTGACCGAAGCCAGGCAATTGAGGCCCACGTTGCGGGCCACCTGGTATCCTTCTTCGACGGTCAGTTCCTTTCCCACCTTTCCGGAGGTCTTGATCTTTCCGTCAGAGTAGGGTCCATGCCCGGAAACGAAGAGAAGATTTCCCGCCTTCACTGCACGCACGTAGTTGGCGACGGGCTGGGCCGGCGTGGGAAGGGTGATTCCCAGGTCTTTCAGCTTTTTCTCGGCGCTCATCGGATCCTCCTTTTATCCATTCAATATTCACCGCAGAGAACACGGTGCCGCAGAGGCGCGACCCAAAAAACGATGAAACCCAGTACACGCCAAGATCACATAGCTACAGGAAAAGAATCAGGAAACCTTAACGAGGGATCTGGCTTGCGGCTAAAGCGCGCTGAACCATCCTGGGTCAAAAATAACCCGCTTCCCTTGGAAAGTCAAGAATTTAGGCCTCTTCCTCCAAATTGAGTAATGGGGATTGAGGAATGGGGATTGAAAAAGAAACCCCCAAGAATCCGCAATCCGAAATAGAGGGAAAGGGGTTGTTGCATGTCCCGGCCATTTTCTTTATAATTCAACTTAAAGAATGCGACTTCGTGGAAGGACCCCCCGATGAAAATATTCATCACCCATATCCAGGAAGAGTTCCAAGTCGCCATGGTATTGAAAAAATGGATCGAATCGGCCTTCCCCGACTATTGCGAGGTCATGGTCAGCACGGACCCCGATAGCATCCCGGCGGTGGCCCAATATCTGGAGGAAAACGAACAGGCCCTGGAAGAAATAAAAGCCCTCATCCTTCTCTGCAGTTCCCACTCCATTCAGAAACCCTGGCTTTCCTTCGAAGCCGGATGCGCCTGGGTCAGGAAAATATCCATCATCCCGGTATGCTATTCGGGAATCAGCCGAGAAGAGCTTCCCGAGCCCCTGTCCATCTTTCACGGGTTTGATTTGGAGCAGAGGGATTTCGGCCAGCAACTTTTTATGACCCTGGCGAAGGAACTCGGCGTATCGGAACTGCCCGCCGTCCAGTACCGGCAGATGAGGCAGGAACTCAATCAAGTCATGGAAACCATCCAACCAGGGGTAGCCGACTTTTCTCGCCCCGGGGGACGGAGAGAGACCGCCGATCGGCCCCTCGAGTCCTTTCCTGTACAGATCCTGCAGGTTCTGAGTGACGGTTTCGGTTATACCTCCACGGTCCTGGCGGAGCATTTTCGTACGGAAGAGAAAAAGATCCTTCCCCACTTGAAAAGGCTGATCGAGGGGAATTATGTGTACGCCAGTCCAGCCGGCATGGGTCATGTCCGCTACAACATGGCTAAAAGAGGAAGATCCTACCTCGAGGAACACGGATTAATCTAGCCGACCCGGGATTCCGGGCATTTGCCGGATCCTTTTTCTTTTGGCCAAAAACTTGGACACTTTCCGATTGCCTAAAAATACCTGAAGGAGTCTGCCCGTTTTTCCCGTTTCCAATCACCCTGAAAAAGAGTAAAATCGGGGCGAGTTCGGCGGACGAAAAGATTCAAGCGGAGGTGCAAACCCTGGTGATGCCCGGGCGAGCCTCCACCCGGAACCCCGTGGACATCGGAGCGACCAGCGCCTATTTTGTCCCGCAATTCATTCCTTTGTATTCGTAGGTTCAATCAGGGGGATCGATGGAAAATAAGGAAGGATCCTTTCAAGGAGTGGGCGGTCTTGAGCTATTTTGCCAGTCCTGGCGGGGAGAGGGAAGGTCCCGGGCCGCCCTGGCGATTATTCACGGGTTCGGAGAACACAGCGGGCGATACATGAATGTGGTGAGCCACTTGGTTCCCCAGGGCTATGAAATCTATGGGTTCGACCTTCGGGGGCATGGCCGATCCCCCGGTCAACGGGGGCATATCGAATCATGGGAGGAGTACCGGGGGGATGTGGAGAACTTCCTGCACATGATATTCAAGCAAGAGCCGAAACAGCTGGTTTTCATGCTGGGGCACAGCATGGGCGCCCTGATCGCCCTGGATTATATCCTCCGGGACCCGACAGGGCTTCGCGGCGCCATCATCAGCGGATCCCCTCTTGAACCCGTGGGGGTGGCCAAGCCCTTCCTGGTGCTGCTGGCCCGTGTCTTATCGCGAGTCTGGCCCCGCTTTTCAATGCCCCTGGGCCTTGACCCCAAGGGGATCTCCCGAGACATGGAGGTGGTGAAAGCCTACCAAGCCGACCCGCTGGTTCATGGGAAAACAACCGTCCGCTGGGGAACGGAGATTCTGAAGACCATAGAGTGGGTAAAGACCCACCCGGCAGAGGTGAGCATTCCCCTTCTCATGATCCACGGCGGCTCCGATCCCCTGAATTCACCCGATGGGACCCGAAACTTTTTTGAGAAGATCACTTTCCCCGATAAGAAAATGAAGATTTATCCAGGAAGCTATCACGAGGCCCACAACGACCTTGACTATAAGCAGGTAATGAACGATATGGCTCAGTGGCTGGAACGGCACAGATAACCCAAGGCGCGTCTTTTATCTCCCATCATTTCTCTAGTCCTCTACCCCGCTCCTTTTCCGCCTGGAAGCTGTGGAAAAATTGGTTTTCAGCCGTCACCCCGGTGAAAACCGGGGTCCAGTAAGTTCGTAATGCCTTGGAAACACTTTATTCCGGCTCCCTGCTTAAAGCCTGCAGGGACAGGTTTTGCCGTAATGACATGAAAAAGAACTAAAACGATTTTTTAACACCTTCCCCTGGTGATGGGGGGAGACGAAGATTGGAAAAATCCTCACGAAAGTAAGGCCAGTTCTTTCTCATATTTGTTCACCCATCCATCGGCGCCGCATTCTTTCAGAATTTCTATGGCCTTGCCGAGATTCTCCCGGGCTTTCACCCGATCTCCTTCTCTTTTTTACAATTCACCATAAAGGGCATAATCTTTTCCCAAGTTAAACCTCGTGCCATTCCTTTGATCCGCCTCGATCGCTTTCTGGATCCACTTGTCGGCTTCAGGCAGGTGCTGATCATCGATATTCAATAGAATTTCTTCGATGTACCTTGAAATCCAGCCTTCGGCTACTTTTATTTTATTATTTCGTGAATAAGCATATAAAGATCCTAAATCCACATCTTTGTCATTATTCATCACTCTTGATCTTGCCGACCCCACTTTTGCCCATCCCACCCAGGAAGGAAATACTCGATTATATTCCAGCAGCCTACCTTCCTTTTCATATTGATCTTTCGATTTGGCGAAATCGCCCATTTCAAAATAAATCATGGCCAAGCTAGCATGGGCCATTGATTTATAAATTTTTTCATTGAGCCTTTCGCAAAATTCCAATGCATTTAATAGATATTTCTCTGCTTCTTCCAAGACCCCCTTCCAATAACACGAAGCTCCGTGGACTGCGTAGCCAATTGCTTTAGAATAAATATCCCCACTCTCTTCAGCTATACGAACAGTTTCAGTGGAGGTCTGGAATCCTAAATCCATTCTTCCTGGGTAGAAATAACAGTAATGAGCTAAAATCCCTTTGGTTATTGCAATCCCCCACGGGTTCTTTGTTGGGATGATAATATCAAGAGCTCTTTTCATAAAGGAGTTAGCCTTATCAAATTCACAGTTGTAGCTTAAAGCAATCCCGAAAAAATGGCTTGCATAAAACGAAACTAGGATGTCTTTTATTTCCTCCGATATCTTTAGCGCCTCTTCAAAAGCTTGATATGCTGCTGGAAAATCCTCTTCCAGCATATAATGATATATGCCTTTAATGGTTTTAATCTGGCAAAGCCTTCTTTTATAATCTTGCTTTATCGCCAAATCAATAATCGGGTCGATGGCCTCTTTGGCCTCAATAAAACGATTCAGGTCAACGAGGTTGAAGCCAAGAATTGTCCGGGCATCAATAATTTTCTTTTGCTCCTCCTCACTCATGGGCAGCTTTTCAAGGCAAACGATTCTCTTTTGGGCATGGGCAATGGCGTCGGGAAATGAAGCAGCTTTCTCCGCCTTCTTCCCCGCCAGCCTGGAATACTCCGCTCCTTTTTCAAAATTCTCACCTGCAATTAAATGACTGGCTAAGACTCCATAGTGGTCCGTTAAGTTGTCTTTGTACATTTCCTCGCTAACATTACCAATTTCTTCATGAAGCTCCTTTTTCTTTTTGCTCAAAATCGAGTCATAAACTACCTCCCGTGTCAGGGCATGCCTGAAGATATAAGAAGTCTGAGGATATATGCCTCTCTCATAGAGAAGTTCTGAATCCTTTAAAGAAGACAGGTGAGTAAGCAACTGCTTTTCGGAGAGGCCGGTTACCCTTTTGACCAAATCATAGGTGAACTCTCTTTCGATGACCGATCCAGTCTGAAGAACCATTCTGGTGCCATCGGGCAACGAATCTACCCGGGCCATGATCATATCCTGTATGGTAGATGGAATGGCTACAGACTGGACTTCTTTGGCCAGCTGATATTTGCCATCCTTTCTCTCGATAATCTTTAGATCCTTCAGGGACTTCAACAGTTCCTCGATAAAGAAGGGCACGCCCTCCGTCTTCTCCAAGATCAATTTCTCCAGGTCCTTGTCAATCTCCTGGATTCCCAAAAGATGCGCCGCCATGAAAAGGCTTTCCCGGTTGGAGAGCCGGTTCAATGTGATCTGGTTGTGATAGGACCTCCCGCCCCAGGTATGCACAAACTCAGGCCGATACGTGAATATGAGAAGGATTCTCGCCCCGGGAATGCTCTCCAAAAAGTATTTCAAGGCCTCCTCTGTACTCTTATCGACCCAGTGAAGGTCCTCAATGGCCATGATCAAGGGACGTATCTCTGAACCTTTCAGGATAATTTGCTTTAAAGATTCGATGATTCGGTCCTTTTTTCCCTCCGGACTCATGAAGATGTTCTCAAGACCGCTGTCTTTGACTGACAGGAGTTCTAGAAAGTATGGAAGAGTGGAGGCTTGCTCAACCTTCAAAACCTCCAAACCTTTTTTGACCCTTTCTCGAATCTCAAAATCCCCATCCTCCTCCCGGACATTGAAATTCGACTTCAGGATATCGATGATGGGGTAATAGGCCGTACTTCGGCCGTAGGAAAGGCATTTCCCCTCCAAAAAAGTCATATCTTGATTGGCAATTGCTTTTCTGAATTCATACAAAAGCCTGGACTTTCCTACCCCGGCTTCCCCCATAATCGAAAAGGCCTGGCCCCTTCCTTCTTTAACTCGCTCCAAACCATCCAATAGTAGTTCCAACTCTCGTTCCCTGCCCACGAAAGGAGTCAGCCCCCGCTCGGCACTCACATCAAACCTCGTCCTCCTGCTGCTGGGGGCAATCACCTGGTAGACCTTAACCTGGCCCTCTTTTCCTTTAACGGATTTCTCTCCCAGAGCCTCAAACCGGAAGTACCCTTCAGTGAGTTTGAAGGTATCTTCGGTGACGTAGGTTGTGCCCGGCTCAGCCAAACCCTCCATCCGAGAAGCTAGATTTACAGTGTCCCCTACCGCCTTGAACTCTACTCGCAGATCATTACCCAAGGTACCCACAACCACAGGACCTGTATGGATTCCAACTCGCATCCTGATGGGACTTAAACCTTTCTCCTTCTTCAACTTCTCGCTGAAATTCAAGACCTCCCGATGAATGGCATACGCTGACCGGATGGCCCGCTGAGGGGCATCCTCAAGAGCAATCGGGGCTCCAAAAAGGGCCATGATCCCATCCCCGGTCATCTCATTCACGGTTCCTTCGTAGTCATGCACCTTGTGAATCAAAATCTCATAGACCTGGTCCATGACCGAGTAGGCTTCTTCCGGACCCAATCTCTCCACCAGGGGGGTGAAGCCTTGAATGTCCGCAAACATCACCGTGACCTGCCTGCGCTCGCCCTCTATTTTATCCCTTTGAGATAGGATTTTTTCAGTAATTCCCCTGGGGAGATACTTCTGGATCTTGGCCAACTTCTGATCCAAGGAAAGTTCTTTGGGAGGCGGCCGAAAAGGAGCCATTAAATTCTGACCGCACTCGCTGCAGAATTTGAATTGGAGAGGATTAGGGGATGTGCACTTCGGGCAGATCCTTTCTAATTTAGCCCCACATTCTCCACAAAATTTCGCCTGCTCGGAATTCTCAAATTGGCATTTTGGGCATTGCATTATAGAGATCTCCGTTGGCCCGGATTCGGCTAGATCTTCTGGGATTTGGGGACTTTTCTTACTGCCAGGGCCAAGCGGGCAAAAGATGCCTCGTTGTCCAGGGTTTCAAAGCTGAATGAGGAAAAATTGAGAGGCCCCGGGAGGACAAAATTCCTCCCCCGAGGCCTTATAAAGGGACCTTCTGGAAATCCTTACTCATGACTTCCTCCAGAAGGTTAGAGGTTAGGCTATTGGGTTGACTGATTTATTTGGCTTATACTGCTAGTTGATAAGCAATATAAAATGAAGAATTTGTCAACGAAAATCTAGAGGGCCCTTTGGCGAAAAGATAAGGGAGTATTCATCTATGAGGTGGCCTCTAATTGTGCTATTATAGATTAAAATATCATGAAGGCGCGCCTTGGCTGAAACGGTCTTTTCAAAGAACAAATTCCCTATCCGACTGACCGATGAACGATGGGCTCATATCATCGAAGAGCATTGTGAATTAGCGGGTATGCGCTTTGAAGTATTGGAGGCCCTCGCTAGCCCCTCGCGGATTTTGCGGGGCAGCGCAGGGGAACTTCTGGCATTACGTGAGATTTCCAGAAAAAAGTTCCTTGTTGTGGTCTATCGGGAATCGGAAGACGATGGTTTCGTAATTACCGCCTTTGTGACCAGTAGGATACGGTCCCTCAACCGGAGGAAACAACTATGGCCCGAAAAATGATCCAAGACTACCTTAAATTAATTCCAGCGGTTAAATCGGCGCCCCAAAAGTATCTTTGGTCATCTTATGATGCTGAAGCGGATGTTCTCTATATAAATTTCAAAAAGCCGAGCCATGCCACGGATAGCGAGTTGACCGATGATGATGTGATCATTCGCTATGAGGGAGATGCAATTATCGGGATGACCATTCTGCACGCCAGCAAGCGCCGGGATCTATAACCAATCTTTCCATGTATTCATGAGCCCGTCTTGCAGAAAGGCCGAAAGTACTTTTGTCCGTGTTCATGAAATTAATAAAAGGGGGGACCTAATTCCGTTAATTCCGCTGTTTCTGCCTTAAGAGGGGGTCTTCCGTTTCGGAATTATCCGCCCCCACCTTCCTGCTTTGTCCATTCGCGCCAACCCCTTGCATTCTTCAAACCGTCCGGAACCCCCTCTTCTTTGGGGTAACCCTTCTTTTCCCACGGCAGAGCACGATGACTCTTCCTTTCAAAAACCCTCCCTCATCAGGCGCTCGTAATAGGAGCCCATGGTATAGAAAGCCGCTGCCGGATTATGGGCCAGGATCCGGTCCTTGGTTACCAATACCGTGCATAAGGCTTTGGAATATTTTAGAAATAATGAATCGTGGCCGACACATAAACCGATAAGGATATTGAAATCCGTCTCTTCCTCATTAAGAACCATGGCCTGGGCGATGGGGCTGCACATGGCCTCAAAGCTCCCGATATAAATCTTCTCTTCCTCCTTGATCCCGATCGTTTCTTTGGGAGTGCAACCGACCTTACAGGAAACAGAAACAGCTTCGAAACCTTGCTTTTCCAAGATTTGGCTCAGGTATCGCGCTTCCAGGGTAAGCCCCGAACAGAAAGCAATGCCGATTTTCTTATATCCCATTTTATGGGCGAATTCACATGTCTCTTGAACCCGTGGTTTGACCGGGTGAAGCACGTAGGGTCTTCGGTCCCGTTCGGCATAGCATTCAGCCTCCTGAATGGAAGCCTTTCGTGCGAATTCCTGGATCCCCGGTTTGGCATACTCGACATTCGCTTTTTCGACCAATTCTTTCCACTTCAGGGTCGGGCAGAATGCCGGTCCATGTCCCTGCGGAGATTGGCAGATTTTTTCACGGTAAGGGATTCTGCATTTCGCACATTCCGGCTTCGTTGATTCCATAAATCTTCCCCTTTCAAAGGATCATATTTAAATTTTAGCTCCTCTTCCAATCGAGTGGGTAGTTTTGGTCGATTTTCCATCGCCCGGCATGCTCGTTGCCACTGCAAGGGGATTCGGGAGGGGCCCAGGGGGCGCATCCCGCCCCTGGCGGGACATAATGAGGCGTTTGTTCTTTCATGGGTTCGCGTCTGATCATGATTTTGTTGGCCGGATCGGACCAGGGATTCGGTTTTGCGAAAGGGGGTCGGGGACAGGTGCCTTGCGGAAGGCAATCAATCGCTCCGGAATCCGGATGGCTCCCGCCGATTCTGTCCCGCCATGTACGGGATGCACCCCCTGGGCAGAGAATATTTCGGTATATTTTCCAGCCACTCGAATGGGAGAAAACCTTTAAAAAAGAAAGTGAGTTCTTATCCATTAACCCCGAATGGCTGCGGTCAATTGGGGTACAGCCTGGTGCAGGTCGGCGATCAGGCCGTAATCAGTGATCTGAAAAATGTAGGCGTTGGGGTCGGTGTTGATGGCCATGATCGTCTTGGCCTCCCGGATGCCTACGCTGAACTGCACCTGGCCTGATATTCCCAGGCAGAGAGCCAGGCGGGGTTTGCCGATTTTTCCGGAGAGGCCGACGATCCGGCTCTCCGGCAGCCACTTCAGGTCCGTGGCCAGGGGCTTGCTGCAGGCCACCAATCCCCCCAGCGCCTGGGCCAGTTCTTCGATCATCTTCAAATCTTCCTGCCTGGATAGGCCCTTTCCCACGCAGACCAGGATCTCGGCACCCTGAATATCCACCGCTCCCGGATCTTTTTCTGATTTTTTTACGACTTTGACCCGGGAGGGCTTGAGTTCCAGATGGAGGGTCACGATCTCGCCTTTCTTCTCCCCCTCGGGGGTTGGTTCACAGGCCCTGGGCATAAGGGCGATTACTTGAGCTGAAGTCGCGATCGCCTGTGTCGCCTCCGTGGCTCCCCCGAAAGCGTTGCGCACACAGATGACCTTTCCCTCTTTCAACTCAATAGATTTCACATCCGTAAGGCAGCCGGCCTGGAGTCTCTGGGCCAACCTTCCAGCCAGTTCCTTTCCCCGGCGGGTAGACCCGAGGAGGATCAGGGAAGCCCCCGCCTTTTGGGCTATCTGGGCAAGGGCCTGGGCGTAAATAGAGGCCTCGAAATTTTTCACCTCTGCCTGATCGGAATAAAACACCTTCGATGCGCCCCGTTTCAGGTATGCCTCTGCGTCCCCAGGGTTGAAGGCCGCTGCCGTCAATTCCAGGCCTATCTTCCCGCCGAGCTCTTTTGCTTTGCCGAGGAGTTCAAAAACCAGGCTTGCGCGCTCGCTGAAAACCAGGATCGAAGCCATGTTATTTCCTCCCCACCCCTTCTTCTTTCAGGGCCTGAACCAGGCCGGGCAGTTCTTTCAATCCCTCCTTGAAAAGGATCCCCTTTCTTTCCTGGACCGGGGCCAGATTGCTCAAGGTCTCCACCGACCGCCCTTCGGCGATCTTCAAAGAAATGTCCGCCGGCTTCAAAATCTTCTTTGGCTTTCGCCCGGCCCTCAGGATCTGGGTTACGGCAGGGATCCTCGCCTCATTGATTTCGCTGACCACCGAAATTAAGACCGGGAGTTCTGCCTCCACCTCCTCCAGGAAATCTTCCAGGCTGCGGACGGCTCTCACCTTGCGCCCATCAACTTCCAGGGATTTTGCATAGGTAATTTGGGGAAGGTCCAGAATCTCCGCCAGCCTCGGCCCTACCTGGCCGGAATAGTTGTCCGCCGATCCTTCGCCCAGGAGAATCAGGTCAAAGTTCTCCATCTGTTTGATCGCCCCGGCCAGCAGCAGGGCGGCCCTGGCGCTTTCCGTCCCATCCAGCTCGGGGCTGGTCACCAGGATGGCTTCATCCGCGCCCATGGCCAGTCCTTCCTTTATCGTTTCTTCCAGGTTCTCAGGGCCCACGGAAACAAGAAAGACCTTTCCCCCGGTCTTCTCCCTCAGCCGCACGGCCTCTTCCAGGGCGTTCTTGTCGATGGCCCCCAGGGTCAGGGGGATGTTCTCCAGGACCGGCTGCCGGGTCTCTTTGCGGATGCGGACCTGCTGCAGGTCAACGGTCTGCTTGACGCATACCACGATGTTCATAAAAACGCCTCCAGCGCATAGAGCATAGAGAAAACCGAAACATCAATCTGTTGTCCTGAGTCACAGATTCAGTGCATCATTTTCCCATGGCCTGGGCGGAGGATCGATGGGCGCCGCCAAAATCGGCGGGAGCAAACCCGAATAAATCGGGTTCCCCTGTATTCCGCAAGGAGACTCTGGACCATAGGGATAAGCCCTTGTAAGAACAAAATAAAATCCCATTCAGGAAGAATCGCTATAAGTTCTCCCTTGACCCAAGAGAGACCACCGCCTCATTTTGGCAAGCCCAGCGAGCCTTCGCCCGGGCCATCGCTCCTCTCTTTGAATTCGGCACCCAACTTTTGACTCAGGGCACTATTTTGTCTTTAACTCTCTGCTCCATGCTCCTTGCTTTCTGCTGTTTTATCCAAACCGGAACTGGACCCCCACCCCCCCAACCGGATAATTCCAGTCCAGAACCTCGGTCCCGCAGACAATCCGGCAGATGCCGCATTCGAGACAGCCGTCGATGTCCAGCTCAACCTCTCCCTTGCTGTTTTCCGAATACAAGCCGGCCGGGCAGGCATAGATGGCCGCTTTCAGGCGGGGGTCCTTCTCGAAGCCGGGACGGATGGTGATGTGCTTCTCCTTGCCCGGCTTGAAGACATTCTTTCCCAGCTTGGCTTTCATATTGGGGGTCGGGCTCATACCTTCAGTCCTTTCCGCAAATCCTTGAGAATCTCCCAGGCCTCGCTCCAGCTCACCTTTTCCCGAATGGTGGTGGAGAATTTTTGTTTAGGCTCCAGTCCAACGGTGAATAGACTCTGCAGCAGATCCCCCGTCATCTGGGGATAGTGCTGGAAAAGGCGGGGATTGTCCAGGAAAGCCGGGGCATGCTGAAAGGTCTTTAAATCCTTGAGGACGAAGCTATCATCCAACAGGGTTTGATAGGCCGAAAGGCTCGTTGCCGAAAAATCCTTCTTTTCTCTCGCCTGCTTTACCGCCTGAGCGGCGAGAACTCCCGAGGCTACGGCAAACTCCATCCCCCGGACGGTAAGCCCCACGTTCAGGGAAAAACCGGCGGCATCGCCCGCGACGAGCAAGCCATCGGCAAAAGGACGGATGAGGCCTGAAAACCCTGCCTCCGAAATGAGGTGACCGGAATACTCGACCATCTCCCCGCCGGCAATCAGGGGAGCGATCTCGGGTCTTTCTTTGAACTCGTCCAGGAATGTGGGAGCTTCCTTGAGAGGATTTCCTTCCGCCAGGTCTTTGATCCGGATGACCAGGCCCAGGGAAAGGGAGGAACGATTGGTGTAGAGGAACCCTCCTCCGAATTTACCCCCGGTCAGGTCTCCCAGAAAAAGCTGGGCAGCCCCCTCCTGCCCTTTCAGACCCAAGCGGTCCTCGATCGTCTGCGCGGGCAGCTCGATCACTTCCTTGAACCCCACCGCGTAATCGTGCGGCGAGCCTGGAGACCTCAGTCCTGCTTTTTCGGCCATCAGGGAGAGAGCCCCGTCGCAGGCGATCACCACATCGGCGCCGAGCTCCTCTCCCCCGGCCAGAACCCCGACGATCTTCCCGTCTTTTTTCAGCAGGTCATCTACCCGGTTTTTGGTGACCAGCATGGCCCCCTTTTCCTCGGCCTTCCTGGAGAGCCAGCGGTCCAGCGTTCCCCTAAGGACGGTGTAGGAATGGGCCGGGGGGCGGGCGAATTCGTCCGACCGGAACCGAAGGGTGAGGGATTTGTCGGAAGAAATCAGGGTAACGATCTCGTTGGTGACCGGCCGCTCGAAGGGGGCTTCCTTCCAAAGCTCGGGCAGGTAGTTCTGCAGGGGCCGGGTGTAAAGCCGGCCTCCGGTCACGTTCTTGGCCCCGGGATAGTCGCCGCGCTCGATGACCACGACTTCCACACCCTCTTGGGCCAGCGCATAGGCCGCGGAGAGGCCGGCAAGCCCGGCACCTACGACAATGACTTCAAATTTCTCCATCAAGATATTCTCTTTTTTGCATTGCTTAGAAATTATAAAAAGTTCCCTGGCCGGTGCAGGTAAAAAAGATATTAACCGCAGAGCACGCAGAGACCGCAGAGGGTTTTCTTCAAAAAGACAAAAACAAAAACCATTTTATTCATATTTCATCCTCTCTGCGTGCTCCGGTATCTCTGCGGTTTGTGCTTCTTTTCTCCTTTTGGGATATCGAAATCTTTTTTTCTCTGTATCCTTTGCGAATGAAGACAGGAGGATGACCGAAGAGAAGGCAGAGAACACAGAGATCATTCCTGGAAAGAAGCTTGCCTATTATGGCTTGCCGGGAAGCACTGAAAATGGGGATGCTTGTTCTCTTGTCCCCGGGCCTTAAGCCTTTGGCCTTTTTGATCTCAGCGTGCTCTGCGATCTTTGCGGTTAAATTTTTATCCCGCATTTAGGCATTAGCCCAGCAGCAGGCTGGCAGTAATCACCCGCTGCAGGTCCGCGACCCCTTCGACCTGTTCTCCGATGATCAGGTCACGGTAGATGCGGCCAACCGCGTAGTCTTCCATGAGCCCATAGGATCCGTGCACCGCAATGGCCAGCCGGGACACATCGACCGCCGCTTCGGTCACGAAGGACTTGGTCAGCGCCGCCTCTTTGGCAAAGGCCCTGGGGTCTTTCAGGTTCTCGGCCAGGTATCCCAGGCGGTAGACCAGCCACCGGGCCGCTTCGGTCTTCTCGGCGATCTTGGCGATGGTCATCTGGACGCCCTGGAATTTGGCGATGGTCTTGTCCCGGTGTTGTTTTTCTTTGGCGTATTTTATGGAGAGCTCCAATGCCGCCTGCATTCCCCCCAGAGCACCGCTGCTGACTCCCACTTTTCCATAAGCGATTCCGGCTTGAAGAACCCAATACCCCTGCCCCTTGGGCCCCAGGATGCTGTCCGCCGGGACCCGCACATCTTTCAGGTACACGTCGGTTATCAACCCGCCCCGCATCCCGATCTTGTGCCAGGGCTCGGAAATGCTGTAGCCGGGGCAAAATTTATCCATGATGAAGCCGGTGGGAAAGTTTGTTTCGTTGTCTTTGGCAAAGATCACGATAGGACCCTGCAGGTCGGCGCAGGAGATGAAGCGCTTCGTTCCGTTGATGACATAGCTGTCCCCATCCTTGACCGCGGTTGTGGTAATCTGCTTGGGATCGGACCCGGTTCCCGGCTCGGTGAAGGCGAAGGAGGCGATCTTCTCTCCCCGGCAGCAGGGGGGCATGTAGCGCTTCTTCTGCTCGGGGGTCGCAAAGAGGTTCAGGGCGCTCACGGCCAGG
Organism: Deltaproteobacteria bacterium SM23_61; assembly: GCA_001304105.1. Lineage (GTDB taxonomy): Bacteria > Desulfobacterota > SM23-61 > SM23-61 > SM23-61 > SM23-61. Next base: position 19,228 of record LJUR01000005.1, on the reverse strand, counting down.
GTATTCACCGACAGGATCAGGGCGACCCCGCCCGAAGCCCGGGCAATCTGTTCCACCGCCAGGGGGTAGCAGGAATAGCCCGCGCCGGTCCCCCCCACCTCTTCGGAAAAGGGAATTCCGAAGAGTTCCAGCTCGGACATCTTCTTAAAGATCTCCGGCGGGACTTTATTCTCCCTGTCGATCTGGTCGGCAACGGGCATGATGTACTTCTCGGTAAAATCCCTGGCGGTCTTCTGGATCAGCTCCTGCTCTTTCGACAATTTGAAATCCATCACCGGCCTCCTTTCGATTGTCAGAAAAATTTAACCGCAGAGCACGCGGAGAGCGCAGAGGATGTAAAGCAAAAGGCAAATCCCCTTATTCCAGGCCCCTGCTGAGGACTCCTGCCCCCACATTTTTCACTAGGCAGTTACGAGAAGTCAAGTCAAAAAGGGGAAGCGGGTTGGATGTTTCCGGTTGCGAGCTCAAATAAAAAGAATGCATCCGTTTCGACCCGGAACCCGAAACTCGGAACCTGAAACCATATTCTTTTTAGACATTGACAGCAAGGTCCTGGGCTTGATACAAAATATCCATCGATATTCTTCCGGGGGGAGGAACAAATGGGCTCCACTACAATCAAGGACGCGCTGGATTATCTCTTTATCCATAACACGGCGAAACAGGACATCCAGGACGGAAAGGTCCCGGTCATCGTCCGGGGGGAGGGGGACTACGTTTTCGATGAAGGCGGGAACAAGTACCTGGACCTGATGGCCGGCAACACCCGGCCCAACGCCATTGGCTACGGACGGGAAGAGGTGGCCAAGGCGATGTACGATCAGGCAATGAAGCTGCACTATTTCACGCCCGGGTTTTTCATCACCCCCCCGGCGGTCCAGCTGGCCAAGAAGCTGGCCTCTATCTACCCCGGGGAGCTCAAGACAACCTGTTTTGTCTGCGATGGGTCCGAGGCCGTGGAATCCGCCTTCAAGATCGCCCGGCAGTACCACTACTACGCCAACAAACAGAGACGCTTCAAAATCGTCTCCCGCCAGATGGCCTATCATGGGCAGACCATGGGAGCTTTAAGTGCCCTGGGATTCTTGAACCCCATGCGCAACGTCATGGCCCCCCTGGTCCCCGGGCATGTATTCCTCATCCCCCCCTACTGCTACCGCTGCCCCATCAATCTGACTTACCCGGCCTGTGATCTGGCCTGCGCCGACGCCCTGGATTCCCTGATCCACTTTGAAGGTCCGGATCTCGTCGCCGCCTTCATCGCCGAGACGGTCATGCAGGGGGTGGGGGCGCTTCCCCCTCCCGACGGCTATTTCGACCGGATCCGGCAGATCTGCGACAAATACGGAGTGTTGCTGATCATCGACGAAGTGATCGTGGGTTTCGGCCGGACGGGCAAAATGTTCGGCTGCCAGCACTACAACATCAAACCGGACATCATGACCATGGCCAAGCAGCTGACCGCCGGCTACGCCCCCCTGGGAGCAACGGCCACCACCAAGAAGATCGCCGATGCCATTCCCGCCTTCCTCCACCTGCATACCTATGGCAACCACCCGGTATGCTGCGTGGCGGCGATGAAAACCCTGGAGATCATAGAAAAGGAGCGCCTGGTGGAGAACTCCGCGGAGATGGGTAAATATTTCCTGGATGGGTTGAAGAGCCTTCAGAAACATCCCATTGCCGGAGAGGCCAGAGGAATCGGGCTCTGGTGCGCCCTGGAAATCGTGCAGGATAAGAAGAAGAAAGCTCCCTTCCCCGCCAAGGACGCCATCACCTCCCAGCTGACCCTGGCCGGGCGGGATCATGGAGTGATCTTCCGGGGAATGTCCAATGCCCTCGAGTTCGCCCCTCCTCTGACCATCACCCGGAGCGAAGTGGAAGAAGGGATCAAGGCCGTCGACAAGGCGCTTTATGACGTGGAAAAGAAGATGGGATATAAATAAAAGCAGGTTGGAGGTTCGAGGTAAAAACCGTTGAAGCGCCGATCTAAAACCTGGAACCGGCAACTCGAAACTTGTATTTCTTATACTTCCAGGTACTTTGCTTTGGTCTCCGGGTTGGCCTCCAATTCGGCTATGGTTCCCGCGAATCCGATGTGGGCTTTGCCCATCAGGTAGACCCGGTCGGCCAGGGACAGGGCCACTTTAATATTGTGCTCCACCAGCAGGATCGAAACCCCCGCCTTGTTAATCTCCTCCAGGATATCCCGGACCTCTTTGACCAGGAGGGGAGCCAGGCCTTCGGTCGGTTCGTCCACCAGCAGAAGCGAGGGATTGCCCATTAAAGAGCGGCCGATGGTCAGCATCTGCTGTTCCCCGCCGGACAGCAACCTCCCCTGCTGCCGGGATCTTTTCTCCAGCATGGGGAAATGCCGAAAGATCCTTTCCACGGTCCACGTGTTCGAGTTGTTGGGATCCTGGATTTTTCCCCCTTTAATCCCCAGAAACAGATTATCCATCACCGAGAGGTTGGGGAAAACCCGTCGGTCCTCGGGAACGTAGCCGATTCCGGCCCGGGCCGCCTTGAAGGGAGGATAACCCGTAATATCCTCCCCCTGAAAGGTCACTGATCCCGATTTCGGTTTGACCAGGCCCATGATACTTTTCAGGGTCGTGCTTTTCCCCATGCCGTTGCGTCCCAGCAAAGCGACGACTTCCCCCTGATTTACGTTCAGGGAGATCCTCTGGAGGACATGGCTCATGCCGTAGTAGGTATTCAGTTCATGGACTTCAAGTAACATTCCATTCACCCCACCCGCTTAGTAGCGCAAAGAGCAGAGAGCATGGCGTAGGGGCGATTCATGAATCGCCCCTACAGGCCTGAAACCGCATCACGCTATGCTCTATGCTCTTTGCTCTCTGCTTTTTTAGGTTTCCAGTTCCCCCAGATAGGCATCCTTCACCGCTTGATTCTCCTTGATCTCACCCGGAGGCCCCGTGGCCAGGATCTGCCCGTAATGAAGAACGGTGATGCGGTCCGCCAACGAAAAGACCACATCCATGTCATGCTCGATGATGACCGCGGTTTTGCCCTCCGTGAGCCTCCGGATCAGCTCCACCGCATAATGGGTTTCATCCCGGGACATGCCGGCCGTGGGCTCGTCGAGCATGACCAGGTCCGGGTCCGTCGCCAGGGCCAGGCTGATCTCCAGGGCCCGATGTTTCCCGTAGGACAACATACCGGCGGGCAGATTCCGCTCCCGGTCTAAATTGATCCTTTTTAAGATTTCGTCCGTTTCTTGGGTTATGTCCTGCATCTTGTCAACCTTGTTGAACAAATGAAAACGGATCCCCTTCTTGGAAAGGACGGCTAAGCGAATATTCTGAAAAGCGGTCAACCGGCTGAAGGTGCTGGTGAGCTGAAAAGAACGACCCATGCCCAGGCGTGCCATCTTGTGCGGCCTGGCTCCGGTGACCTCCTTCCCTTTGAAGAACACCAGACCCCGGCTCGGATGGTATGTCCCGGTGATCACGTTGAAAAGGGTCGTCTTCCCCGCCCCATTGGGTCCAATGATGGCATGCCGCTCTTTCTCCTTCACTTCCAGGTTGACATCGAACAGCACTTCCAATCCTTTGAAATCGTGATAAAGCCCCTTTGTCTCCAGGATATTCATGAAACCTTCTCCATTTTAACCTTGGGAGCAGAATGGGCCAGCCATTTTGCTCTCAGAATTCTGACCCCGCCCATGAACCCCATGGGTGCAAACATGATGACCAAGATGAGGATCAGGCCCGCCACCAGTTCGACCCGATCCGTATAGCGGGTGGTCACTTCTTCCAGAATTTGCATGATCGCCGCGCCACAGAGGGGGCCAAAAAAGCTGCCCAGCCCCCCCACGAGGGTATTGATGACCGCCCCGAAGGAGACCAAAATGCTAAAGGCGCTATCGGCGGCAATCAGGTTTTGAAACAACGTAAAAATGGAGCCGGCGACTCCGGCAAAAGCACCGGCAACAACATAAACTACGGCCTTGGTCTGGGGCACCTTGAAACCCAGGTAGTCGACCCGCATGGCGTTGTCCCGCACCCCGACCTGAATTTGGCCAAAGGGCGTCTTGGTAAAAAACCACATCATCCAGAGGCTCGCCCCCAGCACGGCTATGGCAAAATAATAAAAGTTCTCTGGGACCTTCATGCTGATCGAGGCGATCCCCGGAATGTTTAACGGTGGTATGGGAAACCCTCCGATGCCATCTTCTCCCCCGGTGATATTTCTTAGTTTCAGAGCCAGAATATACATCAGCTGGCCAAAGGCGAGGTGCAGCATGGCAAAGGCTGAGCCGGTGACCCTGACGACGATGGGGCATAAGATTAGGGCGAAAATAATTGTCGACAGCAGACCGATTCCCAGCGCCCCTAAGAGGGACATCCCGGAGATACGCTCCAAAGCCAGGGCCGTGCCGTAGCCTCCGACGCCAAAAAACATGGCATGGCCAAAACTGAACAGCGCGGTGTAGCCCAGGAGCAAATTAAAAGAGACGGAATAAACGGCAAAGATGGCGAAAGTGACAAACAGGTTGGTATAGTAGATACCAAAAACCTTGGGGTATAAAAATAGAACCACGATTAACCCCGCCCAGAATATCCATTGACCCTTTTTATTCATCATTCCCTTTCTCCGAAGAGGCCCACGGGTCGAATCGCCAGGACGATGGCCATGAAGGCGAACATCAGGACCGGCGCCAGCGTGGAGACGAACTGCACGCCATAGGAGCTTAACAACCCAAATATCATGGAGACGATAAACGCCCCCGCCAGGCTTCCGAATCCCCCGGTAATCACCACCACAAAGGCATCCATGCCCATCTGAGCCTCCAGTCCGGGGAATACCGTAAGGATGGGGGCGATGGCCACCCCGGCCACCCCGGCCAGCCATGTGCCGACTCCAAAGACAAAGGTGAAGACCAGGGGGATATTAATGCCCAGGGCATTGACCATATTGGGGTCGGAAACGGCCGCGCGTACAATCTTGCCGATACGGGTTTTGTACAGGAGCAGAGCCATGATCGCCAAAACCACCAGCGAGAGTCCAATAATGAAAAGTCGATAGAGGGGGTAGTCCATACCGGCAATATTCACGAGTCCGGTCAAAATTGGAGGAATTTTGACCGGCAGGCTCTCCGTTCCCCAGAAAATCTTCACCGCTGCCAGGATGACCAGGGAAACTCCCACGGTTACGACCAATTGGCTCATCAGCCCGAAAGCATGTATTTTCCGGAGAAGAAATCTTTCCATGAGAATTCCGAAAAAAGCGGTGACCACCGGCGCCAGGAGCAGGGCCAGCCAAAAATTTCCGGTCATAGACAAAAACTGGTAACAAAAATACGCGGAAAGCATGAAGAAAGCGGCATGGGCCAGGTTCAGAATGTCCATCATGCCGAAGATCAGGGTGAGCCCGGAGGCTACCAGAAAAAGGACCATGCCATAGGCAATTCCGTGTATTCCCTGGGCGATATACATCGCAGTAGTCGGATCCATAATTCAGCCTCAGTTCAAAAGACGCATGGCGCATAGAGCATAGCGCCAGGAGCTAAAACTTTCTTTACGCTATGCTCTATGCTCTTTGCTCTTTGCGGTTTTTCTTTATTTCCCCCAGTCATTCTTCCCTTTGCATCTTTCCAATTTCCTATCCATAAGGGGAAGTACCTTTTCGGCCGGGAGCGTGAATATCTTCCCGGCACTGCAAGTGCCCTTGAACCAGTAATAGGGCGGAATGTTGAAAGATGCTTTCTGCTGCTCGGGAGGGACAAATTCCCAAACGTGCAGGTCCTGGATCGCCTTGTGGTCGCAGGGCCTCATCTGTATGATTTTCCCGTTCACAAACTGGTAGGTATCCCCCTCAAAGACCTTGATAATCTTTTCTGGGTCCGTACTTTTGGCCCTTTCGATCACACTCAGCAACCAATAGGTCTGTTGGATATAGGAACCGATGTTCCCCGTCCCGTGTTCGTAAAGCCGGGTGTTGAAAGGCTTCTGCCATTTGGTCTTCCACAGGTTGTTCCAGGTCTTGTAGTACTTGATCTGTTCGGGAGTTTTGAAAGTCGGGTTTTCAGTCCCAAACTGGCTGAGCTGGACCAGTCCTTTGGTTCCTTCCACTCCCACCTCATGAAGGAAATTGGGCTCGTCCAGGAAAATGTGGGCAAAGGGAAGCTTGATCCCCATTTGTCTCGCCTGCTTAAGCAGGTTGGCTGCGTCCGGAATCCAGTCCCCGGTGTAAATCACCTCGGCTCCGGAAGCTTTGATCTTGGTGAGGTAGGGAGCAAAGTCGGTTAAGAACAGCTTGTGATAATCTTCCCCGACGATCTTGGCATCGGGGTAATAAAGCTTCAACCCGTGTTTGAACCCGTCGGCCATCTGGTGACCGAAGAGGTAGTCCTGGCAGAGAATGTAAAACTTTTTTTCTTTTTTCCTGACTTGCCCATAATAATAGGCGTGACCCCGGCCGATCTGATCGGTCGAAAAGGAGGACATGAAAGAATAACGGTTAAAGTTCGTGGCGTCGTAGAGTTCATCGGACAAGGCCGCGGTGCACTGGGCGATAGTCTTGTATTTTTCGGCGACATCGTTAATCACTTTCATCAGATGGCTGCCGTTGGTGCCCCACAGTACGTGAACCTTTTCCTGCAGGACCATCCTTTCGCATATCTTCTTGGCTTGGTCCGGTTTGGACATGTGGTCGGCCTTGATGACCTCGACCAGCTTCTTCTTGCCATCCACCAGAATGCCACCCCTTTTGTTGATGTCGTGGGCTGCCCACTGAACCGAGACGAAATAAATCTGTCCCACCAATGCGGCAGGGCCGGAGAAAGAGGCTACGATGGCGATTTTGATGGTGTCCCCGGTGGGGATCACCGGGTTGTTGGGATCAAAATCGGACATATCCCCCATCTTGTTGACATCAAATACGGCATTGGGCTTTGCAAAGGCCATGGCTTCGGCCGGTCCCCATGGCCCGAAGGAGAAAGCGAAAGCAAAGCTCACCAGCACGATCATCCAGGACATCTTAGAAATCGTCTTCATCTCCTTGCCTCCTTTCTTGATCTTAATGGGGTTTAAGAGGGGACTCCCTCACCCCGGCAATCTCCCTCGGATGTCATCCTTTCAAGAAAGTCTCAGGCGCTGCGGCTTTCCAAAAAGAAAACTTGAACCCTTCGAAAAAAAACGATTCTCTATCCCCATGGAGTGGGAGTGGTTGGGTCGGGAAAGAGGCAAAATTCCTTTACGGCCGATGAAGGCCCTTTGCGGGGTGGAAAACGGAACTTCCGGAACCCTCTCTTCATCATCAATTTAACGCAGAAGGCTATGGAATATGTTGGCACTCGAACAGGCTATAAAGTCATACCTGGCCAAAGGATTAACTTAAAAATAAAATCTTGTCAAGTTAAAACAATAGTCCCATCTTTGCTTTTTGATGGCAGAGGATCGAGGCCAGGTCCCGGGCCATGGATGGTTTTTTGAGCGCCCGGGTGATATTCCGATTCAGAAAAAATTCCCTCACGATCAGCCGGTGGACGAAAGCCCCGAAGAGGAACTCCCGGCTTGGGAGGGCGCTTCTCCAGAGACCCTCATAGATCCGTCCCACTTTCTCTGCTCCTCCGGGCGAACTCAAAGCCGATTGAATGGCCTCGGCCGCGCACTCCCCGCTTCGCAGGGCGAAGTAGATTCCCTCCCCGCTCAGGGCATCCGTGAAGCCGGCGGCATCGCCCACCAGCAATACGTTTTTACGGCTTCGCCGCCGGAAGAAGGAACCCAGGGGAATCGGGCCTCCCTGAAGGGAATTTTCCACCATCCGCGCCTCCAGCAATCTTTCCTTGACGAAAGGGTTTTCCTTAACAAAGGCCTGGAATAGATTGCGGATGTTCTTTTCTTTCAAGTGCCGCGAGGCGATTCCCACACCCACGTTGGCCGAATCCTCCCCGGTTGGGAAAACCCAGCCATACCCGGGGAGAATGGAGCGGCCGCAGTGAATCTCGATCTGATGGGTTAATCCCTTTACTCCTTGAAAATAGGCCCGTAGCCCGAAGGCGCCTTGTTGAATTTTATTTTCCCGAGAAAATGTTTTTCGCGCCACCACCGAATAGGCGCCATCGGCTCCGACCAGAAACTTGCTCAAGAATTCCTCTTTTTGGCTTCCCGATTGGGCTTTGACTCCCTCGACCCACCCGTTCTGCTCGATGAAATCCTTAACTTCCCAATTCTCCAAAATTTCTATGTTCGAATACTTCCGGGCCTGATGCAAAACCAGGGAATCAAATTCTCTGCGCGGCATGACCAGGCCGAAGGCATAAGGGCCTTTCAGGTGGGAAAAAAAAGCCTTGACCGCTTTTCCATTGGGAGAAGACATTGTCAACCCTTCGATTTTCCATGGATTTTTTTCAAGCACCGGGGGGAGGATTCCCAACCGATCCAGCGTCTCCAGGGCCGGGGGACTGATTCCGTCGCCGCAGACTTTGCCCCGGGGAAATCTTTCCTTCTCCAATAACAGGACATCGTATCCCCGGCGGGCCAGGCCTATGGCCGCACTGCAGCCGCCGGGACCGGCACCAACGATGATTACGTCAACCTCTTTGTTCATCCAGTTCTCTCTTAAAAGTCAAGTTGGGCGCCATATGGCCACAAAACTTCCAAGGGGAAGGACGGCAATAAAATTCGAAGCACGAAATCCGAATTTCGAAACAAATCCAAATGTCCAAAATTCAAAAGTCTTTTCTTGGTTTGCTTTTTTTAATTTTTGAAATTGGAGTTTGTTTCGTCCCGCGTTTCGCGGGATTCGGTATTCGGATTTCGGATTTATTAATTTTTCAAAACTTTTTGGTTCTGGCATGGCCGGGTTGGGAGGCAGGGGAATCAGATCTTTTTTAAGCCCCGTGGCGGAGCTGGTAAGATTTTTGGAAGCCGTTCGAATGGTTAATGAGGGTGACCTTCACGATCCCCTGGCTGTCGCAGGTGTAGATTTCTTCGACCTGGATATCCTGCGGGGCCTCGAAGCGCTGGATGAGGGCTTTTTCCCATCCATTTCCCCCGATGAAAGCCGGGTCGAAAGGGAAGCGGATTTCATCCCAGGCGGTCAGGTCTCCCGTGGGCTGGCCCCGGTCATCCATGTGGCTGCATTCCAGGTAACGGAAGTGACCGATGTTGTGGGCCGGCTGGTACCGCCGGGATTGGAGCAGGGGCGGCTCACCTTTCGCCGGAAGAAGGGTGTCCTTGGGGAAGATGGGATCAAAGGAGATCTGCCGGCCGTCTTCTTCTTCCCTCCATACTCCGAAATGGCGGGTAAAGCGATCCTGGACGGTGAAACCGGCCATTTCATCCGCGGCAATGGCCAGCCCGATGGAGGTGGCAGCCCGCGGGTAGGGAGACTTGCGGATCCGGCGGCCGTAGGCTTCCCGCAGCATCTGGGAGATGAGGGGAAGCTCCGCTGCTCCGCCGACAAGATAGAGGACGGCCGCTTCGGCCCATCCGGGATAGGCTTCGGAGAGACCCGGACGCCTCAGGGTGTCTTCAACGGAAGCGAGGGTCTGCTCGACCAGCGGGCGCGACCGCTCATAGAACTGCGCGGTGGTTACGGTTACCTCGAGTTCCCGCCCCAGCGCGCGCGTAAGGTCGAGGAGGATCTTTTTGGTATTGGGGTGAAGGCTTTCTTTCTTCTCCCGGCATTCCTCCAGGAGCCAGAAATTCGATCGAATTTCTGGTTTCAACCCCGCCCGCTCAGCGGCCAAACCGGACAGGATATTATCGAAGTCATCCCCGCCCAGGTGCTCAATTCCTGCGGTGGTCATGACCAGATGGCTGAGGTCTCGCATCTGAATGACCGAGAGGTCGAAGGTCCCGCCGCCCAGGTCATAAACCAGAAGATACTCTCTTTTCCGCTCGGAGGCCTGTTTGCGATACCGAAAAGCGTACTCCACCCCCGCGGCGGAGGGTTCATTGATCAATCCCAGGACTTCAAAACCAGCCCGCCGAAACCCTTCCAGGGTCAGGAATCTCTGATTGTTATTGGCATTGGCCGGGACGCCGACCATCACCTCCAGGACCGCCGGGTCCCGAATTTGAAGGTTGGAATTTTCCAGGAGATCCCGGCGGAGGGAATTCAAATATTCAGTGAGCAGGGTCAGGAGGGGAACCTTTTCCTCCCCCACTTGAAGGCAGGTGTCGGGATTGGCCCGGGACAAATAGCGTTTCAGGGAGCGGATAATCTGCCAGCCTTCTTCCGACTGCTTGGACCACGCTTCCCATCCAAAGACCCGCTGCGTTCCCTTCCCGGCAATCAGAGAGGGATACCACTCCTGTCCGTCCCCCCACTCGGCCTCAAAAGTGACCAGGGGGTAATTACCCCCCTCCACCCGGGCCACCACGGTTCGGGTCGTGCCGAAGTCGATTCCCAGCCGGACTCTTGTCAATGGTTTGCTCTTTTTCATCTCCCTTAATTTATTATTTTACCAGGAAAGGCAGGAAAGGCAACGATTCCTTGAAGCTTGATCCCTTCACCTTTCAGATGCCCCTTCTTGTGGCCTTGCTCCCCGGCCAGGCAAGGCCTCCAAGCTATGATGATTCCTCTGATGTCTAATCAATCCCCTATGCATCATGGGTTCTTTTTGGTAAAATTTTGGACAAACTTCACGCCAGGATACTGGAAAGTTCAGCAAACGAAGGAGGGGCAAAAATGAAAGTTTTCAGGGCTATTGGAATTTTGGCCTTCGCTATGGCCGTCGCTATTTTTATCACCGTCCCCGCCTGGGCCAACAAGTCGGAGACAAAGATCGAAGCTCCGGACAGTGCTGCAAAAGGCTCGGAAATCACCGTGAAAGTGACCGTGACCCACAACGGCAACAGCGCCTTGCATTACACCGAGTGGCTGTGGGTTAAGGTGAACGGGAAGGAAGTCGCCCGCTGGGACTTCGGCAGTAAACGGCCGGAGGGGGCCACCTTCACCCGGGAGATCAAAGTGAAGGTGGACGGGGACCTGGAGATTCGAGCCAAGGCGAGCTGCAACATGCACGGAAGCGCGAATGAGGCAGTGGTGAAAGTGACGGCAAAATGAAAAAACAGGGTGCAGGGCGCAGGGAGCAGGGTGCAAGGGAGAAAGCGTTGGGCCCTGCGCCTTGAACCTTACGCCATTCCTGAAGGGGGTCTCATGAAAATCGGCGGCCTTTCCATCGTTCTGATTCTGGGGATCATTAATTTTCTTCTGCTCCTCTTCCAGCTCAGCTCGGGCCTGCGCTGGATCAAGGTCAGGATGACCGTTCACCGGAAAACCGGTATCCTTCTATTCATCGTTGCCCTTTGCCACGCGGTTCTGGCTTACCTGACTTCCTAATATCGCATCTCAAAGATGATGGGAAGAAATCCACATGTGGAGCCGAGGCCCGAACCGATGCGCGCCGCCAAAATCCAGGGGCGGAAATCCCCCTTGGACCGCATCGCCGGGGTTCCGAAAAGGAACGTGGGTACAAAGGCTTTGCCACCGTAGGTACCCAAGAAGCGGGCCCTTGAGCAGAATCCATCGTAGAATCCGGGTTGGCTCGGGAGGTATCACCGCCTATTTTGGCAAGCGCAGCGGTCCGGGGTTCGGCTCCTGGCACCAGCGCCTGACTTTGCAAAGGTATTGCCGAGAAGGGACGCTCGAACCAAGAATTCTATCTCGCCTTGCGGATCAAGAGGCCGGTGGTTGACACTCGGACCTCGAGTTCAACGGGTTTGTCGGCGGCCACAAAGGTCCCCGACCCGTACTGCGCGTCCAGGAGAGGCTTCAGCCACCCAAACTTCTGGCGCAAGTGAAACATATCGAACGGCTTGTCTTGGGATAGGGGGAAAACAGTGCGGGGCTTTGATTTCTCGTCTTCCAGCCGGGTGTACCTGCCGGCCACGCGGTCCAGCTCATAGGACGTGTGCAATCCCAGGAAATTGACGATGGGCTTCCATTTGAGGATGTGGGCATCCACGTAGATTTCATCCCCCCAGATCAGAAAACTCACTTCCTCTCCGTCGGCCAGACGAAAATGGGCGTTAAATTCCTTTGGTCTCACGGGTTGAATCTTTACCACCGCCGCGACTTCCTCGCGAGCCATCGCCCGGTATCCCTGGGTGCCGACGGTTACGGCAGCGAAGAAAGCGCCCAGGGAAAGAAACAGCAGCCCGAGCAGGATCGCGATCGTCCCCCCCAGGAATTTGCTCCTCCGCAAGGCCAGGATGGCGATAATAAAGAAAAAGAGGCTCGACGCGCCCGCCACGATCGCGAAAACGGTAAGCGGACTCAGCACCTGGATCACCTCCTCGGTCCCGTCATTCCCTTGACCGCCCTTCGGTGGCCAAGGGAAGTATAGCTTAATTCTTTTGACTTTCCAATTCCCTTCTTCAGCCCCCCCGGGGAGAAGACGGTGCGTCTCACCTTTTCGGATTTGATAAATTCTTCCTGCCCGGAAATAATAAAAAACTTGTTCTTGATAGCCAAACCCCTCGGAAGAGAGAGAAGGGAAATGGCGGATTTTTTGATTTAAAAATGGCGAGCACTTGTCACATCAGAAAGAGGTTTAGCAGGAAAACAGGATCCCGCATTTTGGCAATCGTCATGTTCTTTCTTTCGATTTCCTCGACGCCTCTTTATTCGGCAGATCTTCTTGGGGATATCTTAAAAAAGGGCCTGCCCCAGTTACCCGGAGGCGCGGGGCTACCCGTCGGCCAGACTGCCGGGAAGGGGCTGGAGGATCACACCATCGTGTCCGGCCTGAAAGAAGCCCTCTCCATCGGCACTGAGAATGCTTTGAGTTTCGTTTCAAAGCTCAACGGCTACTTCGGCAACGAAGCCATCAAAATCCTCCTGCCTGATAAGATTCAGAAGGCGGCGAAGCTCGTCGGGGAGCTCGGGTACCAGAAGCAGGTAGACGAATTCATCATGAGCATGAATCATGCTGCCGAGAAAGCGGCTCCGAAAGCAGCCTCTTACTTCGGCGAGGCGATAAAGGAGATGAGCATCGAGGATGCGCGGAAGATCCTGTCGGGGGGGACACGGCGGCGACGGGTTACTTCAAATCAAAGACTTCGGCCAAGCTCTACGAAGAATTCAAACCCAGCGTCTCCGAAAGCATGGACCGGGTCGGGGTCACTCAGAGGTATAACGCCATGATGGGCAAGGTCCCGGCCGTACCCTTCGTAAAGCCGGAGTCGGTCGATCTCAATCACTACGTCGCCACGAAGGCCCTAGAGGGCCTCTTTTACATGGTGGGGCAGGAGGAGAAGAAGATCAGGACCAATCCCCTGGCGCAGACAACGGACCTTTTGAGAAAGGTTTTCGGGAAATAATCTGTTAATGATCGGAAGTCGAACGGCGTAGGTTAAATCTCTTGCCTGTCGGGCCAAGTCCGCCGATCTCCTTTATGGGCGAAAAGTTCTTTATCATGGGGAGATCAGAAACATCTGTTGTTTTCAAATCGTAATTGTATTTCCGTACACGAAAAAGGCAGAGTCGAATGACCCTGCCTTTTCTTTGGTAAGAACCGTGGTTTTAGAAACCCGCCGAAGGGGGTTTAGTTATGAAATTTTTTCCTGAACCCTGCCAACCCAACCAGACCAAGCCCGAGGAGCAACATCATAGTGGGTTCGGGTGTTGCAAGCGGCCTGGAGGTCTTGAACACGATATCCATATTGACTTCTTGGACGTCAGACAATTCAAATGTAAATTGATTGTCAATCACCGTAGGGAGGACATCCCATCCCAGAAGATGATATTCGTCGAGGGTAGACGGAAGGGTAAGAGTGACAGTAAACATGCCGAAAGGGCTAGTAGAATAACCGTCACCCACGAACTCCCAATATCCATATTGATTCACCCATGGATAGGTTGCATTGGAGGACTGTTCAGCCCACACACCCGCTGGTCCTGAATAAGAAACATGAAGAGTCTTTGTTTGACCAGCAGGAAGCGTATATTCAAAGTCGTAAACATCTGCATTGTAATATTTAATCACCGATGGACTCCCCGCGGGGACATGATTAAGGAAATTAAAAATTTTTGAATAAGAGGGGCTATAATATCCATAAGTGAAATAATCGTATCCCGAAGTGCTGACGGATGCACCACTGTATAAAACAGCCCAACTGCCACTAAAGGTTTGAGCGGAAGTACCCGTATTTGTGTACGTAAGATCAACTCCGTAGGTAAATGAGGCGTCACTATTTATGGTATAGGTGCTAACCCTACTGTCTGAAGTTATATCAGACCATGAAGGTGAGATCTGAATTAATAACCCCAAGAAGACAATCATAATGACCAATAATGATTTTTTCATTTTATTCCCTCCTATCCAAAATTTAATTATTCCCCCTTGCATAGGCTGATTTGAGGTAAAAAACATTATGAAAAACAGCAAAAAAAATGCCAAAATGGTAAGTTTTTGATTATATATTGGATTTTTATTTTCGATGAAAAAGTCATGATATCAGTGTTGTAAAAAAAATTAACTTTTTTTACGTATCGATCAGCATGAATCAAGATATATATAAGAAAATACAAAATGTTAGCTTACTATAGAAAAATTGTAAACAAATCCGACATAGGAATAGTCAATGCCCGATTAAAACGCCAATTGAATTTATTAAACATGTATTAATTCAAAGCACTTGTGAGTCCAAAAGGGAATAGCGAAAGGGCTTCAAGGATCCCTGGACGCAGCGACTCAAGTCCGAAAGAAGATTCCGATCATGCAGCTCCAGGGAGCTTTCGCCAGGTTGATGCCACTTCCCTTTCAATAAAAAGAAGGCGGCCTTCGACCCCCGATCCTCCTTCCTTTGATTCTTTGTCTTTTCCCCTGCACCCTACACCCTACACCCTGCACCCTGCACCCTGCACCCTGCACCCTTTTCTTTTCATCCATGCATCTTCTTCTCGAAGAACCGTACGGCCAGGAAAAAGGAGATGACCGCGGAAGCCAGGAGCTCGCCCAGGTAAAGGGGCTCGATCCTGCCGGTGAGAAGGGCCAAGCGGGCGCCGTCGAAGAGGGCCGTGGTGGGTAAAGCCTTGATGTAGGGGAGCACGCTGTCCGGGTAGGCGGAGAGGGGAAAGAAGAGGCCGGCCAGGAAGATGAAGGGCATGACCACCACCGCTTCGAGGCGCCCGAGGTTCTCGGGCTTGTCGATCAGAGTCCCCGCCAGGGAGCCCAGGCAGGAAAACATGATGCACCCCAGGGAGATGAAGAGGAGATAGCCGGGGAGGAACAAGGGGTTGAACTGAAATCCGGTAAGCAAGAAAAGACAGACCCCCACGGCAAGCCCCTTCAGGAACCCGGAGGTAAAACCGGAGATGATCTTGCCCACGATGATATCGGTAACCGTAATCGGGTTGACCCGGTATTCCTCGATGGTCTTCTGCACCACCCGGTGAAACCACATTCCCCAGGAGCCGTCGTCGAAAGCCCCCAGGATGGCGGTCATGGAAATGAGCCCCGGTACGACAAACAGGGCATAGGGGATTCCCTCGATGTCCTGGATGTAGCCCTTGAGTCCCAGGCCGAAGGTGAGGAAAAAGGTCAGGGGAAAGGCCATGACCGTGGCCGCCTCGGAAGAAATGTTCCGCTGCAGGACCCTCATGTCCCTCTGCCAGATACAGATTGAACCGTGCATCATTGCCGGAGTCTCCTCCCCGTCAATTTTAGAAAGACATCCTCGAGCGAGGGCTGGCGGGAGCTGATTCTTTTCAGGTCCCGGGGATGGATCTGCTCCACCAGGGCTCCCAGGCTTCCATCTTTTTTCAGGCACACTTCGATCTGCCCGTCCTGGAGGGAAGAACAGTCGATGAAGGGAAGGCGTTGAAAGATCCGGAGGTACTCCTCGGCCCCGCGGTGGACTCCGATCTCATAGAACCAGGAGCTTTCGGCCATATCCTTCAGCTGGGCCGAGGTGCCGGAGGCGATGGGAGAGCCGTTATCGATGATGGTGATCTGATCGCAGAGAAAGTCGGCCTCTTCCATGTTGTGGGTGGTAAGGAAGAGGGTCCGGTCTCTTTTCAGGGAAAGGAAGTAATCCCAGATCAGCCGCTTGGCCTGGGGGTCCAGCCCGGTGGTCGGCTCATCCAGGAACAAAATCCGGGGATCGTGGACCAGCGCCCGCGCCACCACCAAACGCCGCTGCATGCCGCCCGACAATTTGGGGGGAAAGTCCTTCTGCCGATCCGTGAGGTTCATCAGCGAAAGAAGCTCGTCGATCCTGGGGTTGTAAGCAGAGGGGCCCATCCGGTGCATCTTGGCATGGAGGATAAGATTTTCCCGGGCGGTGAGATAGCGGTCCAGGTTGTTATCCTGAGGGACGACCCCGATCAGGCTTCGAATTTTGGCTCCGTCACGGACCACGTCATGGCCGCCGACCCGGGCAGTTCCGGAGGTGGGTTTCAATAAGGTGGTAAGGATACTGACCAGGGTGGTCTTACCCGCCCCATTGGGACCGAGGAGTCCGAAGACCGTTCCCCGAGGGACCGCCAGAGAAAGGTCCTTTACCGCCAACAGCTTTCCGTAGCCTTTGGTGATATGGCTGATTTCGATCTCGTTTGGCATGGGGAAATAAACTGGTAGGGGCGATTCATGAATCGCCCTTACGGTGTATTCTAAAAATAGAATAACAGATGAACCATATTGCGGCAAGGAGAGAGGAAATCCTGCTCCCTTCCCTTTCGGCAAAGGGTTGTAACTGCTATTGAGTTTCAGCTGTTGCCCGGCCCGAAAGCAAGGGCGTTGGGCGAAAAAATCATGAGGCGCATATCATTTCTTGGACCGGGCGGGGAACCGCCTCAATCTGCGGAAAGCCGATCGGATCTCCGGCCGGAATTCTTCTCCCGCCGATGCTTTTTTCGCCCACCGCCCTTCCTTCCGGGCCACAAGCCTGCCTTTCCCTGGGAAAGAATAGAACAAAATCGACGGCGGACAAGGAGAAGCAAGCGCACAAAAAACTCTTCCCTTTTTCTTTCGCCCTTTGGTAATATCCTGGGGGGAAAGAGGTTCCATCGATCAAGGACTCGAAGAAATTCCCAGCATCATTCATTGGAGGAGAATATGGCCGATTTCAAGCAGATGTACAAAACCGTGATGGAAGATCATTTCCCCGAACAAATGACCATCCAATTCGGTGATCAGACCCTGGTTTACCGGAAACGGGCCTGGAAGATTCCGGATGAGAAAACGGGGGAGCTGATCGAAAAGGGCCTGCGGTACGGGGAGAACCCCGGGCAGGAGGCCGCCCTATATGAACTGGTCAACGGGAACCTGGTCCTGGGAAGATGCGAGTTCATCGGTGCGGGGAAAGGGCTGGTGAGCGCCATTTCGGAAGAGGACATGATCCAGTCGGGGAAGCATCCGGGGAAGATCAATTTCACCGACGTGGACAATGCCCTGAACATCCTGAAATACATGATGGACCGGCCGGCCGCGGCTATCATGAAGCACAACAACCCCAGCGGAGTGGCTGTGGGGGCGGCGCTGGTTGACGCCTACGATAAGGCCAACACGGCCGACCGGATCGCCGCCTTTGGCGGGGCCCTGGTGGTCAACCGACCCCTGGACAGAGCCACGGCGCAGATGGTCAGCGAAAATTACCTGGAAGTCGTGGCCGCCCCGGAGTACGAAGAGGGAACGATGGAAATCCTGAAGAGCCGCAAGAACCTGCGAATCGTCCGGGTCCCCCGGATGGACCGCCTGGCGGAATACCGGAATGCACGATTCGTGGACTTCAAGTCGCTGATCGATGGAGGAATCGTCGTTCAGCAGTCATCCCTCAACACCATTGCCACGAAAAAAGACTTCGGGAAGGCCACGGCCACCTACAAGGGGAAGACCTACGTCATCGAGCGGGAGCCCACAGAAGAAGAGTATGCAGACATGATCTTCGGCTGGGCCGTGGAGCAGGGAGTTTCTTCCAACTCGGTGTTATTCGTGAAAAAGGGAGTGACCGTGGGAATCGGCACGGGCGAGCAGGACCGGGTGGGGGTGGCGGAAATCGCCGCTTTCAAAGCTTATACCAAGTATGCCGACGCCCTCTGCTTCCGCAAATACGGAATTCCCTACAAGACCCTGGAGATGGAAATCGAGAATGGAAGGCGGGACCTTGCCGGCAAAAAGGAAATCGACCACCAGACCCAGGAAGCCCGCGGGGGAATTAAAGGATCGGTGATGATCTCCGATGCCTTCTTCCCCTTCCGCGACGGAGTGGATGTGGGGATCAAAGAAGGAGTCACCGCCGTTGCCCATCCCGGGGGTTCGGACCGGGACTTCGAATCCATCCAGGCCTGTAATGAAGCCAGGCCGAAGGTGACCATGGTTTTTACCGGGCAGAGAGCGTTTAAACACTAAAAGCTCATAGCTCGTAGCTGATAGCAAAAGACCAGTGGATTCATGATGGCGATTTCTGAGCAGGGGCGACTTGGCGGGTCGCCCCTAGCTGTTTTAAGCGGGATCGGGATGGTTTTTTGTTGCCGTTCTCCCGACCGAAGAGATAGACTCAAAACTTGGCAGAAACATGACCGATCCGATCGAGGATTCCCGGAAGATTGATTATCGCGCCCTGACCCTTCTCTGCATGGGACACATGGTGGCCGACATCACCAGCGGAGCCCTGCCGGCCATGCTGCCCTTTTTGAAGGAAGCGCTGAACCTGTCCTATGCCATGGCCGGGACCATCGTCCTGGTTTCCAACATCATGTCTTCCGTCATCCAGCCGGCCTTCGGCTACCTCACCGACCGAAAATCGTTGCTCTGGTTCCTGCCCCTGGGCTCTTTTTGTGCAGCCTTCTTCCTGGCCCTGGTGGGATGGGCCCCGAGCTATGCGCTGGTCCTGGTTATGGTTATTTTCAGCGGCCTGGGGGTGGCGATCTATCATCCCGAAGGCTGGCGGGTGGCCAATTTTTTCGCCGGGGAGAAGAAAGCCACAGGGATGTCCATCTTCGGCGTGGGGGGAAACCTCGGATTCGCCTTTGGGCCGCTCATGGCCACTTTTTTTATCACCCGCCTGGGGCTGAAAGGAACCACCCTTTTCGTCCTTCCGGGCGCGGTGATCGCCGCTGTATTTCTTTTCAGCCGCTTCTGGCGGGTGGACACCACGGCGATCAAGAAGAAAGGCCCTTCGGGCCCGGCTGGGGAGGCTTTGAGAAAGGCTCTTTACCCCATGTCCCTGCTCCTGGGGATGATCATGTTCCGATCCTGGACGCATATCGGTATGCTGACTTTCATCCCCTTTTTTTACATTAATTA
>LJUR01000118.1 GCA_001304105.1 Deltaproteobacteria bacterium SM23_61 | reverse complement strand
AGGATCAGGCAGCCCGGCCAGATGGCTTGCACCCGTTCGCGCTCGTTGAAAAAGAGGACTCCCACCGCCAGGGTAAGCGGGATTTCGATCTGTTTGACGGCCTCCACGTAGGCGGCCGCGGAGAGGATATAGCCGGAACACCCGAAGATCGTCGCGCTCGCCCCGAAAAGGCCCAGGGCGAAAAAGCGGCCGGAGTATCGGGGAAGGACCGCCAGGTGCCGGGATGATTTCTTGATGACCAATGGAAAGATCAGCGCGGAGGCGAAGATGTAATTCGTCAGGGTGGAAAAGAAGGGATCCCCCACCAGGGCCGTCTTCTTGAACAGGAGGATGGTCGGGGTGAGGGCCAGAGCAGCGAGGAGGGCGTAGCGCATGCCCTTTTCCCGCAGGAGAAGAAGAATGGGTTCCGCCAGGGAAAGGCGGGCCCGGCGCATATTGAGGAGGTAAACCCCGAAAAGGCTGACCAGGATGCCGGCGGTTCCACCCGGAGTGATGGTTTCATGGAGAAAGAGGACCCCGAAAACGGCCAGGAAAACCACCTGGAGCTTCCAGATGGTCACGGTCACCGAGATCTCCCCGTGCTTGAACGATTTGGAAAGAAGGAGGGTTGAAATCACCTGGGAAAAGCCCGCCAGAAAGGAATAAAGCCAGTATTCCCATCCCACCTCCGGAAACCCGACGACCCAGCTTGCAGCCAGAGCGAAAGGAAGGAGAAAGAAAAATCTTCCCCACACATTTATGTATTCATCCAGGCTGTGCCCCAGGTCCTTCATCACCGCGTTTCGCCCGACCTGGCACAGCGCGGAACCAATCGAAAATATCCACCACATCATATGGGGTCAGGCTTGACTTTTTGTCATTTAAGCAGATCAGTCCTTAATTGGGTCATTTTCCTGGACAACTGGGCATCGAATTTAGATTTATCTGCGAGACGCCGAGCCGCCCAACTCAAGCTTGATATCTCCCTGTTTAATCTCCTGCTCAATTCCGTAAGCGATAAATGAGACGTTTCTCGAACAAGCCAACTCACCATCGCCCGGGCCTCGGAGGGGCCATGTTGTTTCCCGGCAGCGATTACATCTTGTAGATGGATTCCATATCGATCGCATACCCTCACCAGGATTTCATCGATGGTTACGCGGGGCCCCCGCTTTTCCCCTTTTAGCGTAAGAACTTCTTCCGCGAAGGCATCATCACCCAATATTCCGCCTTCTTTTATCCCCTTATGGAATTCTTCTCTGCGACCTTGACCCAGCCCTTCCTGGATGAATTCTTTAAACCGTTTTTGTGCCGCGCGCTTTCGGGAGCCAAAATGGGCGAGGACCCAATCGGTATTCAGCCATGAGAGTTTTTCCTTGCCCAAATAGGCGTGCAGGCTAGTCCAGGAATAATCTTCTGCGCGCTCCACAATACCTGCCCGGAAAGGGTTCAGATGGATATATCGGACGAGTTCCAGGAGGTAAGTCTCTGCATCTATCAAAATTGCCTTGTACCGGCCTTGAAATACATGCCCAGTTCTTTTATGCCGCCGGTTGACCGAACCAGTATAGCGCTGACTTAGATTTTGGATGATTCGAGAAAGAGAGACATCACCGACCTGAATTACCAGGTGCACATGGTTAGCCATAAGGCAAAAAGCATGGATGCGATGTTCAAATTTTTCTCGGCCTTCTTGAAGGAGTCGATAAAAATATTTTCGGGCCTTGTCTTCGTAGAAGATATCTTGCCCTGCGTTACCGCGCAGGATGACATGATAAACAGCGCCAGGGTAAAATATTCTTGGTTTACGGGGCATGGGCGCAGTATTGCTGAAAAAAGTCAAATTGTCAAGCCTGACCCCAAAAGGTTTTATAACCGAAAACGATGAGAATGAGGATCAAAAGGGCCACCAGGGCGAAACGGAGGAAGCGGACCGGCGTCCGGCGGCTGACATAGGGACCGATGAGGGCGCCGGTGATAGAACCGGAAAGGACCAGGAGGGTGAGACTCACATGAATATGGCCGACGCCGAACTTGGCCCAGATGGTACCCAGGCTGGTGATAAAAATAAAAAAAAGAGACGTTCCGATGGCCACCCGGAGTGGCATTTTAAGGATATAGATCATAACCGGGACAGTAATAAAACCTCCGCCGACCCCCAACATCCCGGTCAGCGCTCCCACGCCCAACCCGGTGGCGATGCCCAAATTCCGATTGAACTCCCCTTTCCTGTAGCCTTCAAATTCGAGCGGGGCCGGCAAAAAAAGGATGAAGGCTCCCAAGGCGACCACGAATAGATAAATAACCTGGAGAACAAAAGGGGAGAGGGGAACCGACAGGAAGGACCCCAAAAGTCCGCCGGCGATTCCCGACAGACCTAGAAAGAGGCCGATCCTGGTATCCACCATGCCGCCCCGGTAATGGCCAATCGTGCTCGTCGCCGAGGTGATGAGGACGTGGACCAGGTCCGTGCCGGTGACCAGTTTCAGGGGAACTCCTCCCAGCAGGGTTAACAGGGGTAGCATGATCACTCCCCCTCCCAAGCCGAGAAACCCGGAAAAAAAGCCCCCCAGGAGACCGATAAAGGGTAGGGCTGCCCACAGGATTTGATCCATGCCTGCTTATTTCCCTTCCGTCCGAGGGAATAGATTCTAACTGGCTTTTTTTGTCTTTTCCCTTTCTTCAATTTATTCCCTTTCCCTCTCGGATTCAAGGAAACAAATTTCTCTTCCCCATGATCCTTTCATCGAGAAGGATTCGAAAAAGAAAATGGGGTCACCCCTTTTCAGGGGCCACCCCATTTCCTATCTCCCATTTCTTTTCTGCAGATTCGGTTTGCTTAGATCCCGAATCTTCTTTTCAGATGGTAGACGGTCGGGCGGCTCACCCCCAGGACCTTGGCGGTCCTGGAAATATTGTGGCGGCATTGTTCCAGGGTTTCGATCACCTTCTGCCTGTCGATCTTTCCCCGGGCGTTCCCGCTGGCGGCAGATTCTTCCCCTTGCCCGGATACCTTCGGGTCGGGAAGATCCAGGTCTTTCGGCTTCAGACAGGGGTCGTTTCCCAGGACCAGGGCCTTTCTGATCTTGTTGGCCATTTCCCGCACATTCCCGGGCCAGCCATAAATCTCCATGGCTTCCAGGGCTTCCGGAGAAAATTCTCGGATCACCCCGATCTCTCCGGAAAACTTTTTCAAAAAGGTTTGGGCCAGGAGAAGGATATCTCCCCCTCTTTCCCGGACGGGGGGTAGTTTGATGGTAAAGGCTTCCAGCCGGTAAAAGAGGTCCGGGCGGAACCGTCCGCGGGACAGAGCGGCCTGCAGATCACGGTTAGTGGCGCCGATGAACCGGACATTGACCTTTTTCCCGGGCACCTTTCCGCTTCTTTCAATCATCTGGCTTTCCAGGAACCGGAGCAGCTTGGCCTGCAGGGCAACAGGGAGCTCGGCGATTTCGTCCAGGAAGAGAGTGCCCCCGTCGGCATATTCGAACTTGCCGATTTTCCGGGTATGGCCGCTTGTGTAAAACCTCTTTTCATGGCCGAAGAGTTCCCCCTCCAGGAGGTTTTCCGGTATGGCGGCGCAGTTTATGGGAACGAAGGCTTCTTCTTTTCTCTTGCTTCTTTCGTGGATGGCCAGGGCGGTCAGCTCCTTTCCCGTTCCGCTTTCCCCGATGAGGAGAACGGGCACATCGGTGGGTGCCACTCTCTGAATTTTGTCGTAGACCTCTCTCATAGCCTGGCTCGTTCCCACAAACTCCGGGAAAAGATCGGTGGAAGGATGCCGCGGAAACTCCGGCCTCAGGAGGTCCACCACCCGGCGGAGCTGGTCAGCGGATAGCTTTTCCGCTTTTGAATGGAGTCTTTTCAGCAGGCAGGTCTTCTGGTGGTACTCCAGATAAACCGGGGAATGAAAATCCAGCTTCCAGCCACACCGGGTGCATGCCTGGGCGAGTCTTTCGCGGGGGTACCCGCAATAGGGACATTCACGCAGATTCTTGAGCCCCTCGGCGATGTATTTCCAGAGTTTCATCTTGGCAAAGGAATCGAGGTCATAAAACTGAACCGCCACCCCTTCGGCATCTTTTCGGACCGCCTTCCCGCTGGTTTCGAAAAGACCGTGGCTCGGCAGATGGTATTTCATGAAAAGGGAGTCCCCGATCTTCACCGTGGGGAATGGCCCCCGGAGAAAGGCACCGCCCAAGCTGAGGTTGCTGAGCGTGGCTTTGGAGCTGGCCAGCCTTCCATTCAAAGTGACTGGAAGTTTCGGGGTAATTCGAGGAAAAAGGCGCATGGAGAAAATCCCTCCCGATGGTCTCGAGGTGGGCCGAGCCGGTTGGTCGCTTCCGGTCTGCGGCGTCTTGATTATGGTTTAGCGAATTACATGCCAACCGGAAATCGAAGGAGTATATTCAGGAAGTAACGAATAGGAAAAAAGAAATGGAAAAAGGAGGGTAAAGAATCGACCCTGAAGCAGGGCCGTTGCAAACCCCGGCTATGGATATTTTTACATAATTTTCTTGATTTTTTTCCATATTCCCGGTCGGTCTGACCGGGTTTCGGGCCGAAGTCAAGGGGGAGAGGCGGGCCTAGGGGGTTATTTCCGTTCCGGTTTCCCTGTCGATCAGAATCCCCAGCTTTTTGACTTTTTCGTGAATGGTTTTGTAGTCCACCTGGAGCAGCCGGGCGGCTTTGGCCTTGTTGCCCCCGGTTTGCCGTAAGACCTGGGTAAAGACCTCCCGTTCCACCGCGGTGATGCTCTGCTGGAGAATTTCCTTGAGCGACAGGTTCTTCCAGGGGGCGCCCTGAACCTTGGGGGTAAAGGCCATCCCGGGCACATCGACCCGCTTCAGCTCCAGGTGTTTTTCGGTGATCAGATCGTCGGCGAGAAGGGCGGCCCGCCGGATGATGGACCGGAGCTGGCGGACATTGCCGGGCCAGTTGTAAGCAAAAAGAGTGTTCAGGGCGGTTTCCGAGAACCCTTTTACCTGCTTGCTCAATTCCAGGTTGGCATTGTCCAGAAAGCGCTTGGCCAGGTAGGGAATGTCCTCTTTCCGTTCCCGCAGCGGAGGGATGGTGATGGTGAACTCGTTCAAGCGGTAGAAGAGGTCCCGCCGGAAGGCGCTGGAAAGGGCCAGTTCATGGAGATCCTGGTTGCTGGCCACGAGCAGCCGAACATTCACCTGGATCGCTCTGGTGCCCCCCACGCGGTAGACTTTCTTCTCCTGAAGCACACGGAGGAGCTTGGCCTGGGAGCTCAGGGGCATGTTAGAGATTTCATCCAGGAAAAGGGTTCCTCCTTGGGCCACCTCGAACTTCCCTGATTTTTGAACTTCCGCCCCGGTGAAGGCTCCCCTTTCGTGGCCGAAGAGCTCGCTTTCCAGAAGGGTCTCGGGGATCGCCCCGCAGTCGACAGGAATGAAGGGCCCCTTGGACCGGGAGCTGGCCTCATGAATCGCCCGGGCCACGACTTCTTTCCCCGACCCAGTTTCCCCGACGATGATCACGGTGAAGTCCGATTCGGCCACCCGGTTTACTTCCGAAGCCAACCGGGTCACCACATCGCTCGGCCCCATCTTTTCCTGCAAGGGGGAGGTACCCTTCAACTGGTTGGACAGATGGCGGACCTTGAGCTTGAGTTCCCGCTCGGCCAGGGCCCGGTGGGCGACCCGGATCACTTCATAATTGTCAAAGGGCTTGGAGAGGTAATCATGGGCCCCTTCCTTGATGGCCTTGACCGCTCCCCGGGAATCGGCGTGAGCCGTGATGAAGACCACGGGGAGTTCCTGATCCAGTTCCCGGGTCTTGTGCAGAATTTCCATGCCGTCCATGCCGGGAAGTCTCATATCCACCAGCAGCAAATCCGGAGGATCCGCCTGGAGTATCTTCAGGGCCTTTTCTCCGTCGTAGGCCACCATCGCCTCCAACCCTTCCTTCTTCATCAGGTCGGAGAGGATCACACAAATGCTCTTGTCGTCGTCCACAATAAGGACTCTGGCTTTTTGTTTGTTCATTTCCTTGTTCCCCATTTACCCTGCTTCCATCCGAACCCTCAGCCCGAAAAAAGCCGGATGAATTTCAGCCGTGGGATTCCTATCCTAATATTTTGACCGATTCCGCCCCCATCCAGCCTGGAGAAATGGTACCCCGCCGGTAAGAAACTCTGCTTTTCACCCAGAATTCGAATGGCGGGATATAGGAATCGGGATCCACCCATGAATTATGGAATCATTTCCATATTAGGAAAATAATACCATAGATCATTTTCTATTAAATGTCAATTTACGGATTTACAAACTTCCAGAAGGCAAGCCTTCGTCTCCCTAACTCCTTAAAGCCTATGCTTTTATGAAAAAGGGAAGAGCCGTTTTCCCATGAAAGGCAAAAATCAATTCTGCAAGGGGTATGCCAGGTATTCCTTTCTTACATTTGTACCCGGCAGTTGCTTTTTTTAATTGGGATGAATCGCTTTTATCGGGGTAAAAGGGGATCTTCCAGATGGTCGGGGGGTTCTTCCTGCAAAACCGGCAGCCGCACAAGGAAGGTGGTTCCCCGGCCCGGGGTGCTCTCGATGGAAATGGTGCCCTTGTGCTGCTGGATGATGGACTGACAGATGCTCAATCCCAAGCCCGTCCCGTTCTCCTTGGTGGTATAGAAAGGCTCGAAAAGGCGTTCCTGTTGTTCCGGGGAGATCCCCAGTCCATCGTCGGCGATCTTGATTTCCACCATATCCCCCGATGGGAGAAGGCGAGTTTCCAGGACAACCTTCCCCTTCCCGGAGACCGCGTGGATGGCGTTCATGAACAGGTTGAGGAAGACCCGCTCCAGGTTCTCCTGGCTGGCCACTATCTCGGGAAGGTTCTTTTCCAATCGGGCCTCCAGGGCGACCTGGCAGGGGGCGCTCTGGAGTTCACAGGTCTTCCAGGTTACGAGGAGGAGACGGTTGAAATTGATGGGTTTGAAATCCAGGACGGAAGACTTGGCGTAGTCCAGGAATTTCTTGGTCAGCTCATTGGCTTTCTCCGTGCTTTCCAGGATCATCTGCATTTTTTCCCGGAAGGAGAGGGCAAGATCGGCCTGATCCAGGCAGAACTGGGCACAGGAACGGATCACCGCCAGGGGATTCCTGAGGTCATGGAGGAGTCCGGAGACAATGACCTTCCCCACCCTTTGTTTATGGGAGGACTCGAAGTGCTTTTCCTGCAGCTCCCGGATCACGGCGGAGGCTTTCACCAGTTGTTCGACAAGGAACTGGTTTTCTTTTTGCGAACGTTCCAGTTCCTCCGGAGCCGTCTTTTCCCCCTCTTCGGGGGGGTTCTGGACGGCCTTGCCCGTGTTCCCTTCCGCTTCTGAAGGTCTTTCCTTCGAGCCCCTCACAGCCGACACGCCCTTCATCTTGGATTTAGGCAATCCCTGTCCATGGGGGTCCCTTTCCGAGAATCTCTGGAGTCTATGGAAGATCTTGGCAATTTCGATGGCCTTCATCTTCTCCCCTTCCTGGTTCATCAGGATCCCCCCAAAATAAGAAACCGGACTCTCTATTTCCCACGAGTTGTCCGGTATATTCCCTGGACCATCAGAAGCCCGGCAGAACACAGAATCCCGGGTCGCTTGCCCTTCCTTCGGACATTCGAAGTCTGATGGTCACCTAAAAAAATCCCCTAAAGCGTCACCCCGGCGAACCCCGGATCAGGCGCCGGGGTCCAGAACATGTTAATATACAAGGATTCCGGCTTTCGCCGGAATGAAAGATTTTATGCTCTTTGGACCTTTTACGGGATCATCAGGTTTGGTTTGCTATCGGTCCCAGCCGCCGTTCGAATCATCTTCCGATCGAAGAAATGCTAACACACACCCAAGAGAAAGGCAAGGCGAAAAACCAACTTTCGGGTTTCACTTTTGCGAAGGCCTTTTTTGTGCATCTGCCGACCATGACCCTTCTCGGTCCGGGAGAATGCCTTCAACAGGGAGATTTTTTTTTGCCTTGCCATCGGCCCTCGGGTATCATGAAAGAACCGCCGTCCCACCGGCTGAGAGGATGCTTGATTTTGCGGGCACGGACAACGCCGTTTACACCGACACTGCATTTCAAGGGAGGAGGGGGAGATGAGCTTGGATCATCGGGATGAGCAAGCGACCCATGAGATTTACTGGGAGAGCCTGGTTCAAGCGGTTCCCAGTGAGGTCTGCCAGAGGACCGGGGCCACTTACAGCCTGGAGCGGAAAGGATATTTGCTGCCCGTCCTCAACCGAAAGTATCTGATCCTGCCCGCGGAGAAAAGAATGTATTGCCTGCGGGGGGATCTCTATGAGGAAGAGAAGCTGCGCGATTTTTTCTTCCTGATGGTCCTTCTCTACCTCCTGAAGGCGGGAGAAAAAGAGCCCACCCGTACCTGGGTCAGCGAAAAGGAGCTGAAGGGAGGGACTTTGTTCTTCCGTGGGCCCCATGCCCTGCAGACGGAGGAATTGAAGGAAAAATTCGGGAGAGATGCGGATGGCTTTTGGCAGGCGGGAAGGCGTTTGGGAGGGGTTGAGCTCTTCTTCGGGGATAAAGCCTTCGCCCTCACCGTTTTTCCCAAGGTCCCCCTGGCCTACCTTCTCTGGAAGGAGAGCGATGAGTTTCCCGCCCAGGTCAGGGTCCTCTTTGACTCCACGATTCAGGATCATTTTTCCCTCGACGGGATCTGGTGTGTCGTGGTCGAGGTGAGCCGCCGCCTCCTGGAAGCCGGGGAGCCATGAAGGGCAAAATCGCCTATGTCGTAGCAGACCTGGAAGGGTCCACCGGCGCGTGGACCAAGGCCCACACCCTTCTGGCCACCCCGGAGTGGCAGGAAGCCCGGGTCGAGCTGACCCGGGACCTGAACGCTGTGGCCGGGGCCCTTTTCGAGAGGGGGGTGAAAGGGGTGGTGGTCAAAGACTTCCACAGGACCGGGTACAATCTCATCCCCGCGCACCTGGACAGGCGGGTGAAGCTGGTTTCCGGTTATTACACCGGACCGGCCGTGGGCTACGGGAAATTGCATGGGGCCGATTTCGCCCTCTTCGTCGGCCTCCACGCGGCAGGGGGAAACGAAAAGGGGTTTCTGGCTCACACCCTCACCAGCCGGATCGCGGAGATCCTGGTGAACGGGAAAAGGGTCTGCGAATCAGAACTCTTCGCCACGGTCCTTTCCGCCTTTGGGGTGCCCTTGGCTTTCTTCTCCGGCTGCCCCGCCGCCTGCCAGGAAGTCAGGGAGAAGATGAAGTGGGTCGTGACCTACGCCATCCCGAAAGATCCGCTGGTTTACCAGGATCGGAATCAAAGGGAAGAATTCATCCATCGGGCGAGGGAGGGCCTGTACAGGAGCATCCTGGAGATACCCAGCGTGGAAGGGCTGCCGATCTTTGCGATGAAACCGCCTTTTGACTGTCAGGTGGTCTTTCAGGAAGAAGCCGAAGCCCGGAAAATGAATACCTGGGGTTTTCCCCAGGAGGGGAGGGTCATTTGCTTTCACTCTGAGGAATTCCTGGAGATGTATGAAAACCTCCTCAAGGTCGCCTACTTTCCCCGGCTGGCCTACACATTTCGTCATCTCGCCATTCCCCTGACCCGGCTGGTGTGGAGAATTCAGTCGCTCAAACACCTCTGAGGATTGCAGAAGAATAAAAAGCTTAACCGCAGAGATCGAAGAGCCCGCAGAGCAAGTAAATTGGAATGATGGAATGATGGAATAATGGGTTTAGCCATTTTATTTCTCTTGCCCAACATTCCAATGTTCCATTTTTCCAATTTATCTCCTCTGCGCTCTCTGCTTCCTCTTCGTTCATCCTCTGGTCTTCATCCCCGGAGGATCAAAAGGCGAAGAGGAGTCTATATCCATAAAATAATTTGTGGTTTTGTCTTTCTTAAAAAAAACTCTGCGTATGGAGACACGAACGGGGCGTAGCGCAGCCTGGTAGCGCACTTGCTTCGGGAGCAAGGAGTCGCTGGTTCAAATCCAGTCGCCCCGACCAGGAATTCCAAAGGGCTTGGCTCGAAGGAGTCAAGTCCTTTTTCTTTTCTTGCCTTCTCCAAGTTTTTGTGAAAGGAACCCACGGCCGGAAAAACCTGCGCGCCTATTCTCCGTTCCAGCAATGAAGGCAGAGCTTTTCCCGGGGAAGGCCGATGGCCTGGATCATGTCCTCGAGGGTCTGGTACCTGAGGGAGGTGGCTCCCAGCTCCCGCCGGATCCACTCCACCATTTTGGCGTATTTTTCCGATTTGGAGTCCAGGTATTCCGGGACGTTCTCGATATCCGTTCCCTCGATACTGCGGATGGCCCGGCGGGCGGCCAGCTCGGAGGTGGAACGGGTGGAAAGGGCAAACCTGCAGGGGAACATGAGGG
>LJUR01000117.1 GCA_001304105.1 Deltaproteobacteria bacterium SM23_61 | reverse complement strand
ACTTGCAAAAGTGTTGCTCCGCCGATGGCCGGAGTGGATAGGAGAAAAGAAAACCGGGTTGCGGCCTCCCGCCGGTACCCCTGGAAAAGACCAGTGGTAATGGTGATGCCCGAACGGGAGACGCCGGGAAGCAGGGCCGCAGCCTGAGCAATCCCGATGACCATCGCGTCTTTTAGCGTCATTCCTTCCATGGGCAGGGAAAGACGGGCTCGCCTTTCTGCATAGATCATCAAGAAACTGACGAATATCAGGGGAATGGCAATCAGTGCGGGGTTGCGAAAGGTGCTCTCGATGGGATCGTGGCCAGGATAATATAAAGAATGAGTCGTTCTTGAAAATCTCCTGCCTTCCTTTTGGCCAGGATTCGAAAGAAACCGCGGATCATTTCCAGCCAGTCCCGCCAGAAATACCAGAGAATGGCCAGAAGAGTCCCGGCATGGAGGGCTACGTCGAAGGGCAGGCTGTCCAGGAGGGGGTGGTTCCACTGGAAGAACCGGGGGAGAAGGATCAGGTGAGCCGAGCTGCTGATGGGCAAGAATTCCGTCAGGCCCTGCAGGATACCCAGGAGAAGGGCCTGAAAGGGAGGGGAGGACAGCTCCATGGTTCAGTTCTTTTCTCCCCTCGGTGGTTTGTCGGAGATGACAGGAATTTTCACCTTCCGGGTATCCTTTCCACAACTATTTATGTTTATTATGTTTATCATCAAGTTTGGGGGATGAAAAGTCAAGGAATATTTGATTTTTTGGCTTTTCCCGGAGCAGGAAGAGTTGTTAGAATAGAAAATAATAAAGCTTTTTGACGTTTCCATCCGTTGGCCAGAAAGAAGAGGGCAGATTGACCTCCAGAGTACCTCCGACAGGTGAGTTTCTCCGCGCTGTCCTGGACGCGAACCCGAGCTTTATGTTCGTCGTCGACGAGGATGTGCGCATCATCGAGTTCAACCGCGCGGCCAGCCAGTTTCTATCCGCCGGCCGGGAGCAGGTTCTTCGCCAACGGGGGGGGGATGTTTTGCATTGTCTTCATGCCGCCGAGACGCCGGAAGGCTGCGGGTATGCCCCCTACTGCCGGACCTGTGTGGTGAGAAATTCGGTGCAAGAGGCTTTCCACGGCCAATCTGTGGTCCGGCGAAAGGCGAAAATGGAGCTCCTTTCCGGCGGGAAGGCTCGAGACGTTTATGTCCTGGTTACCGCGTCCCCTTTTCGGTTCGGAAGGCAACCCCTTGCCCTGCTGGTAATAGAGGATATAACCGAGCTGGAAGAAATCCGCCGGATCATTCCCATTTGCTCCAAGTGCAAGAAGATTCGCAATGACCAGCAGTACTGGGCGGAGTTGGAGAGCTATTTTAAAGAGCACATGGATTTGGATTTTACCCATGGGTTGTGTCCCGAATGTTTTCAGGATCTTATGGAGGAATTGAAGAGATTTGAAACCGAAAGCTCCCCGGAGCATCTGAACAGATAGAGAGAAGAAGTTTTTTTCAAGGTCTGCCCGGGTTGTCTGTTCGTTGTTCAGTTTTTCGCTGAAGAGGGATAAAATGCAAGAGACTGTGGAAATTGTCTGTCCCCAATGCAGTGCCGTGAATCGGGTACAGGGGGACCGGCTGAGAGACCATCCCAAATGCGGGAAGTGCAAAGGAGGCCTGTTTGCCGCCCACCCGGTGCAACTCACTGAGCAGACTTTTGAGAGGACCATCACCCGCACGGGAATCCCGGTGGTCGTCGATTTCTGGGCCTCCTGGTGCGGTCCCTGTAAGATGATGGCCCCAATTCTCCAGCAAGCCGCCGCGCGCCTGGAACCCAGGATCCGCCTGGCCAAGGTGGACACCGAGACGGAACAAAGGCTGGCCAGCCGATTCAGAATCCAGAGCATTCCCACCCTGGTCATCTTCAAAAAGGGAAGAGAAGTGGCCCGCCAGTCCGGGGCTATGGACCTGAACAACCTATTGGGATGGATTCAAAACTATTCTTGATTATTATCGGGAAGGCCGATAGAGCGGTCGGGGAATATGCAAGAAAAAGATTATTCCGGTGAGTTAAAGGAGTATGCCCTTACTCAAGGAGCTTCTCTTTTCGGGGTGGCGGATGTGGCCGGGCTGCCCGAGCGGCAATGTTCGTTGCCGGCGAAAACTTTGGATGGATTGGACAACGCAGTTTCGATCGCTTTCCACCTCTCCGACCGGATCCTGGAAGACATCGTCGATGGACCCACCAGACTCTATTTCTTTCATTACCAGCGCGTGAACGTGTTTCTGGATGAGTTGGGCCTGAAGGTAAGTAATTTTATCCAGTCCCGGGGATATGATGCCCTTCCCATTCCCGCCTCCCAGATCATCGATTGGGAAAAGCAGTGGGCCCATGTCTCCCACAAGCACATCGCCGCCCGAGCGGGAATCGGCTGGATCGGCAGGAACAACCTCCTGGTGAGTCCTCAATTTGGGTCCCGCCAGCGGTTGATTACCGTTCTCACCAACATGCCGCTCAAACTCGATAAGCCTTTGCCCTGGGGCTGCGGGGAGTGCCGGGCCTGCATCTCCTCCTGTCCCTCCCAGTCCATCAAGGAAAACCCGGAAGATTTCGATCATATCGGCTGCTTTCAAATGGTGAAAGTCCTGGTGAAAAAGGCGGGAATCAGCCAGAATATCTGCGGGCTGTGCGTCAAGGCGTGCAGACCCCAAAAACCTGTTGCCGGTTCCAGGTTGCCAGTTTCAGGCTAATGGTATTTTACCGGCAACCTGCAACAGGCAACCGGCAACGCCTTTTAAATCACTTTTTCCTTCTTCAATCTTTCCACCTCTCCCTTTGGGTATCCCAGAACCCCTGTCAGGATCTCTTCCGTGTGCTGACCCAGGGTCGGCGGGGGGAGTTCGACTGCGCCGGGCGTGCGGGAGAGTTTTACCGGAATGCCGGTGACCTTGATCTTTCCGCAGGTGGGATGGTTGATCTCCTTAACCATCTCCAAGGCGAAGGCTTGCTCTGAGGTGAGCGTTTGGTCCAGAGACCAGATGGGCCCGTTGGGAACTCCCAAGGCGTCCAGTTTTTTCTGCAGGTCTTTTACTTTCATAGTCTTCGTCTTATCTTCCATGAGGGCGATCAGGGCCTCACGGTTCTTTACCCGGATACCATTGTTCAAAAACCGCGGATCCTTGACCAGTTCAGGCAGCCCGATGGCTTCGCAGGTGTTGGCGAAAAGGTTGTCGTTTCCCGCGGCGATATTGATGAACCCATCCTGGCAAGGGAAGCTTTCATAGGGGGCAATCAGGGGATGGCGGTTCCCCTCGGGCTTGGGGGGGATGCCGGTGGCGAAGTACCGGCCCGCCTGGAAGGTGAGTTCGGCTACCATGGTTTCAAAGAGAGAGGTCTCCACCACCTGGCCCTCCCCGGTTCTTTCCCGGTGGTAGAGGGCGGTGAGGATCCCGTAGGCGGCGAACATGCCGGAATTGATATCCGCCAGGGCAACTCCGACTTTGATCGGTCCCCCTCCCACCTCGCCGGTAAATGACATGAATCCGCTCATTCCCTGGGCGATCAGGTCAAACCCGGGCTTTTGGGATTCCGGTCCTTTGGTCCCGAAACCGGTGAGGGAGCAGAAGATCACTTTCGGGTTGATGCCCTTGAGGGTTTCGTAGGGGAACCCCATTTTTTTCATCACCCCCGGCCGGAAATTCTCCACCACCACATCAGATGCCTTGATCAGGTCGGTGAGGATTTTCTTGGCCCCATCCGAGCGCAGGTTCAGGGTGATGCTTTTCTTGTTTTTGTTGCAGGAGAGATAGTAAGCGCTCTCCTTCCCGATGAAAGGCGGCGCCCAGGCCCGGGAGTCATCGCCCCCATCCGGCGACTCCACCTTGATTACTTCCGCGCCCATATCCCCCAGCATCATCGTGCAGTACGGGCCGGCCAAGGCCCGGGTCAGGTCGAGTACACGAATTCCGACGAGAGGTCCGGCCATTTGGTTCTCCTTTCTGCCCTTTTCCTATTCCGTTCCTTTATTTACAAAAAAACTTAACCGCAGAGGTCGCAGAGCACGCAGAGGTAGAAAAAAGGAATAATGGAACAGTGGAACAATGGAATACTGGGTCAAAACCAAAATACGAAAGCTAACATTCCAATTTCTTTGCTCTGCGTTCTCTGCTTCCTCTTCGTTCATCCTCTTGTCTTCAATCCCAGAGCATCGAAAGGAAAAGAGGGGTTAACCTCTATATAAGGATTTTTGTTTTTGGTCTTTAACATGAAAAACTCTGCGGTCTCTGCGAGCTCTGCGGTTAATTTTTTTATTCACCCCTGGAGGGTGCAGAGACTTTTATAATTTCCCATGCAACAAGCGTTATTAGGATACCACCTTTTCGGCCAAGAGACGATCGATCTCTTCGGTGGCGAACCCAAAATGCTCGAGAACCTCAGCCGTGTGTTCTCCCAAAAAGGGAGGGGGCAGAAATACTTGGGGCGCGGTTTCCGACAGCTGAACGGGCAGGCCGGTCATGGGGATCCGGCCTGTTTTGGGATGGACGACCTCCAGGAGCATTTTCTGGTGAAGGACCTGTGGATCTTTGAAAACTTGGTCGATGGTATAGATCGGACCACACGGAATTCCCGCTTGGTTCAAGGCCTCAACCCATTCCGCCTGGGTTTTCAGGGCCAGGGCATCTTCGATCCGTTGGTTGAGCTCCGGGCGGTTCTTCACCCGATCGTTGTTTTTCTGGAATCGTTCATCCTTTTCCAGTTCTGGCCTCCCGATAACCCGGCAGAAATTCTTCCACATCGTCTCGGTTCCCACGGCGATATTCATGGGCTTGTCTTTGGTTCGGTAGACCCCGTAGGGAGAGATCACTGGATGGTGATTTCCCGCGGGCCCCGGCGGCTGCCCGGTGGCGAAGTACTTGCCGGCCTGGAGGGTGAGAATTCCCACGGTCGCTTCCAAAATTGAGGTAGTCACCCATTGTCCCTTTCCGGTTCTCTCCCGGGCATAAAGGGCGCTCAGGATGCCGTAAGTAGCGAAGAGAGCGGTGAGGATATCCCCGATGGCCAATCCAACCCGGACCGGACCCGATTCCTCTGTACCGGTGATGCTCATCAGACCGGACATCCCCTGCAGAATCTGGTCGTACCCCGGACGGTCCCGGTAGGGACCGGTTTGCCCAAAGCCGGATATGGAACAGTAGATGAGACGGGGGTTTAAGGCAATCAGGGATTTGAAATCCAGTCCCAGCCGATCCATCAGGCCGGGTTTGAAGTTTTCCACGAAGACATCCGCCTTCTTCACCATGCTCCGCAGAACTTCATTTCCTCTTTCTTTTCGCGTATCCACGCAGAAGCTCTTCTTGTTCCGGTTGGTGGATAGATAATAGGAGCCCTGCCCTCCTATGAAAGGAGCCCAGGCCCGGGTGTCGTCCCCTATCTCCGGGGGTTCGATTTTAATAACCTCGGCTCCCATATCGCCCAGGAGCATGGTGCAGAAAGGCCCTGAGAGAAAGCGGGTCATATCCAGGATGACCAAACCCTCCAGGGGAGACTTCATTAAGAATCACCTCGCGGTTTTTCCTGTTCCCGTAACACAGGCTTGATCCCAAGTCAAGAGGATAGGAACGCACCGGCAAAACCCATTCCCCGTGATTGATTGTCTCTACCCCCTTTTCTCAAGCACAGCCGGGGGGGATTTTTTTCTTGACAAATAATCCCCAGCGGGTAAATTAAGCACGGATATCCACCCTCCCGGCGTTTTGCGAGACCGATCACATTTTCGAAAGATTCTAACGCCTTTAGCTTTTTCTGGATTTTTTCCGTGCGGCAATTGAGAATAAACGGTTGTGAAGGTATTTTATCGCAAGAAGCGGGCCAAGAACTTTTTTCAGAAAGGAGAAACCAATGATCAGCGTAAGAAAAGCCTCTTTCCTTTCCCTGGCGTGGGTCGCCCTGGTTATCCTTCTGGGGGTCCCTTTTGTCTTTGCCGACCGGGCTTCTGCGGCCCCTCCTGTCCTGATGAAACTCTCCCACCAGTGGGCCAAGGGTGACCTGCGGGACCAGTGGGCCAACTGGTTTGCCAAGGGGGTGGAGGAGAAGGCCAAGGGATCGGTGAAGTTTGAGATCTACCCGGCCAGCGCCCTCTTCAAACCCCATCCCCAGTTCGATGCCATGCGCCAGGGGGCGTTGGACCTGGCCGTCTACCACACCGCCTACGCCGCCGGCAAAGTCCCCGAGACCCTGATCACCATGATGCCCTGCCTGCCCCGGAATTACCAGGAGGCCATGAAGTGGAGGGATGCGGAAATCGGAAAGATGGTGGATAAGATGTGTGAAGACAACGGGATCAAGATCCTGAGCTGGGGATGGATGATGGGGGGGATCGGCAGCAAGAAAAAGCTGCTGGCCCTTCCCGCGGAATGCAAGGGGTTGAAGATGAGGGGGGCGGGAAAAGCCACCGAGGAAATGCTCCGCTTTTCGGGCGCCTCCATCACTTCCATGCCCTCCACCGAGATTTATTTCGCCCTACAAACCGGGGTCCTGGATGCCCTGATGACCACCTACTCCTCCTTTCAGTCCTTCCGCCTTTACGAGGTGCTCGACCATCTCGTGGTGGGCCGGCAAAACTATGTCTTTTCCACCCTGTGCGGCATCCTCATTTCCAAGAAGACCTGGGCGAAATTGAGCGCGGACCAGAAAAAAGTCATGCTGGAAGTAGGCCGGGGAATCGAAAAAAAGTTCCATGATGCAGTCATGTTGGAGGATGAAAAGGCCGCAGACCTCTTTTCCAAGAAGGGGGTCAAGATCCACTACATGACCGACGCCGAATTCAAGGCCTGGGAAGAGGCCTCCAAGAATTCTGCGTGGAAGGCTTTTGCCGAAAAGGTAAAGGGCGGCAAGAAAATCATCGACGCGGCAGTTGCCCTGAGGTAAAAGCATTACCGCGGAAAATTATTACCACAGAGATCGCGGAGCACGCGGAGGCTCTTCTAGAATAATAAGAAGACCTGAAATTCAGCCCAGGAAGAAAAATTGCCCCACCCCCTCCCTTCCCGCAAGGGAAGGAAGGGGTTTCTTGTGACTGCGGAAGGGTTGCGTTGCGATCTATGCGGTGAGGTATGAAGCCGGTCTCCCGGAGAAAGGAGACGCGTGGAAGTTAAGCATTCATCCTCCCTTTCCTTTTTCTCGATTCTAAACCGGGTGAGCGAAGCGAGCGGCATGGTCTGCGCTCTGAGCATTCTGGTTTCGGCCGGGGTCCTGACCTACGAAGTGATCACCCGGTATGTCCTCAAGACTCCGACCATCTGGGAGATTGAATTCTCCGTGTTCCTCCTAATCATGGCCACCTTTGTGGGGGCGGCCTACGGCCTGAAAAACGGCGCCCACATCCATATCGATCTTCTTACCCATCTTCTACCGCCTCGCATCCATGCCCGCCTCTGCCTCTTGACGTCGCTCGTGGCCCTGGTTTTTTGCGCCCTCCTGGCCCTATTGGGTTGGGAGATGTGGTGGGAGGCAACCTCCAGGGGATGGAGGTCTGATTCTCTCTGGGGTCCGCCCCTGTGGGTTCCTTACCTTTTCCTTCCCCTGGGAATGACCCTTCTCTGCCTGCAATACTTGGTCCAGATTTCCCATCTCTGGGCCGGGCTGAAGGCCGGCCGGGTGGAAGAAGTTCTTCGGGTGGGAAAGCGGAGGGTTCCGTGAGTCCGGCGATCCTGGGGATCTTTATCCTTGTGGTCTCCCTCGTTTTCCTGCTCAGCGGTATGCCCATTGCCTTCGCCCTGGGGGCCGTTTCCCTGTTTTTCATCGTCACCCTCATGGACGTCAACCAGCTTTTCATGACCGCCCATACGGTCTATGAGGGTCTGAACGACTTCGGCCTTCTGGCCATTCCCCTCTTCATTCTCATGGGGTCCACCATCGCCCATACGAAAGCGGGGGCCGATCTCTATGAAGCGCTGCACCGCTGGCTCTACCGGCTTCCGGGAGGGTTGGGGATATCGAACATATTTTCCTGTGCCGTTTTTGCCGCCCTCTGCGGCTCCAGCCCGGCGACTGCCGCGGCCATCGGAACGGCGGGAATCCCGGAGATGCGCAAACGAGGGTATCCCGGCTCCCTGGCCACGGGAGTGATCGTGGCCGGGGGGACGCTGGGGATCCTCATCCCCCCCAGCGTAACCATGATCGTCTACGGGATCGCGACGCAGAGTTCGGTGGGAAAACTCTTCATTGCCGGAGTAATCCCGGGGCTTCTCATGACCGGCCTATTTTCCGTGTGGGTCATCTTTTTCATGGTTTTGTGGCGGCGGAATCCGGGAAAGGGGCAAATAGATTCGCCCAACCCCTCTCCGGCCACCGAATCCTACACCCTGAAAGAGAAGCTGGCCTCCCTGCCCCGAGTTTTGCCTTTTATCCTGCTCATCGTCATCATGATGTGGGCGTTGTACGGAGGATTGGCCACTCCGAGCGAGGCGGCCGCGGTGGGGGCCATTGCCGCGCTGATCATGGTCAAGGCCTTCTACCAATTGACCCTGCGGGAGGATTTGCTGAGGATTTTAAAGGGGTCGATCCGGGAGAGCACCATGATCCTGATGATCGTGGGGACTTCTTACCTTTTCGGGGTGGTTTTGACCAAACTGTACATCACCCAGACCGTGGCCAACGGGATCATCGAGCTGGCATTGAATAAGTGGCTGGTGATGCTGATCATCAATTTTTTTCTGCTGGTCCTGGGCTGCTTCATGCCTCCCGTGGCCATCATCCTGATCACCGCTCCCATCCTGCACCCCATCATCACCGGCCTTGGGTTTGACACGATCTGGTTCGGGGTGATCATTACCTTGAACATGGAAGCAGGGTTAATTACCCCTCCGGTGGGGTTGAACCTCTACATCGTCCAGGGAATCGCGCCCGATGTTCCCATTTCTCAAGTACTCCAGGGATCCATGCCCTTCCTCCTTCTGCTGGGTTTGGGAATCATCATCCTCTGTATCTGGCCCGAACTCGCCCTGTGGTTGCCCAACAAGATGATCACCCGGTGAAATATTGCCGGGAAAGCCTGCCTTCAGGCCGTCCGAACTTGCTCTTTTTCCCCTTTCCATTTGAGGTAGTGTAGCCAGATCAGGAAGGAGACCAAAATCAGACCGATCGTGTCGGTCATGCTTTCGGGAATCAGACAGAGAAGGCCGGCAACCAGATAAAAGGGACGCCGCCATTTGGAGATGGAGGTCAAGAGGTATCCCTCGAGGCCCATGGCGATGGCCACCGTTCCCAGCACAGCAGTGATGAAGCTCCATACCACGAAGGATAGTGAGCCCATCATCAGAAGAGCGGAATTGTAAGCGAACATATAGGGGACCAGGAAGGTAATGAAGCCGAGCTTGCAGGCGTTCAATCCGGTCCGCATTACATTGGCGCCTGCGATGGCCGCCCCGGCATAGGCCGCCAGGGCAACGGGGGGGGTAATCGCCGATAGAAGGGAAGAATAGAAAACGAACATATGGGCGACCGCCGCCTGCATCCCGAAATGCGTCAGAGTTGGCGCGGCGATCATGGCGGCGATAATATACGCGGGGGCTGTCGGGACCCCCATGCCCAAAATGAGGCAGGAGATCATGACCATAATGAGAGCCAGAGGAAATATGCCCATGGAAAGTTCAGTGACAATGGTCACAAATTTAATCCCCAATCCGGTTACGTCCAAAACGCCCACCACGATCCCTGCACACGCGCAGGAAACGGCAATCACAATACTATTCTTGGCGCCTTGTACAAGCGCTTCAATGAATCCCCGCGGACTCACCCGACTTTGCTTTTTGAACATGGCCACGGCGATGAGCGCAATGATGGCGATAAAGGCCGCTCGAAACGGGGTATATCCCTGGACCAAGATTCCAACGAGAAGAGCGATGGGGATAAAGAACTGGGCGCCTTCTTTCAAGGTTTTGGTCATTTTGGGAATATCCGCATCCGCCAGACCCCCCAGTTGCAATTTCAGGGCCTCAATATGAGTGGACGCAAAGACAGCTACATAATAAAGAATTGCGGGCAGAATGGCGTATTTGCAGACCGTGATGTATGGAATTCCAAGGATCTCAGCCATGATGAAGGCCGCTGCCCCCATGATGGGGGGCATGATTTGCCCGCCGGTGCTGGCGGAGGCTTCAACTGCGCCAGCAAATTCGGGCTTATATCCCATTCGTTTCATCAGGGGGATGGTGAAAGTCCCCGTCCCATACACATTGGCAACCGAGTGCCCGGATACCGTTCCGAAGAGGCTGCTGGCGACGATGGCGACCTTGGCCGGGCCGCCGGTCGTGCGCCCGACCAAAGCCATGCTGAAGTCGATGATAAACTGCCCCGCTCCGGTTTTTTCCAAAAAGGCACCGAAGAGAATGAAAAGAAAAACGAAAGTCGCTGACACCCCCGTGGGGATACCGA
>LJUR01000116.1 GCA_001304105.1 Deltaproteobacteria bacterium SM23_61 | reverse complement strand
CAAGTCCGGCCTGCGAGGGGTGGAGTTCATCGGCGCCAATACCGATGCCCAGGCCCTGTCGACATGCGCCGCTCCCATCAAGGTCCAGTTGGGGGCCAATCTGACCAAGGGGCTGGGCGCCGGGGCGCATCCCGAAATCGGGAGGAACGCCACCCTGGAGGACCGCGACCGTCTCCGGGAAATCCTGTCCGGGTCGGACATGGTCTTCATCACCGCGGGCATGGGTGGAGGAACCGGAACCGGCGGAGCGCCCATCCTGGCCACCGTCGCCAAGGAAGCGGGGGCGCTCACCGTGGCCGTGGTCACCAAGCCCTTCCACTTCGAGGGCAAAAAGAGACAGCGCCAGGCGGAGGAGGGGCTGAAGGAACTGCGCAAATGCGTGGACACTTTGATCACCATCCCGAACCAGAGGCTCCTGAACATCGCCGGCAAAGACCTGTCCCTCCTGGAGGCCTTCCGCAAAGCCGACGAGGTCCTGCTCCAGGCGGTGAAGGGGATCTCCGACCTCATCACCGTGGAGGGTCTGATCAACCTGGACTTCGCCGATGTTCGGACGGTGATGGGCGAGATGGGAATGGCCCTGATGGGAACCGGAGCGGCCAGCGGGGAAAAGAGGGCCATCGAAGCGGCCCAGCGGGCCATCTCCAGCCCGCTCCTGGAAGACATTACCATCACCGGTGCCCGGGGAATCGTGATCAGCGTCACCGGAGGCTCGGACCTGGGAATCTTCGAGGTCAACGAAGCCTGCATGCTGATCCAGGAGGAAGCCCACGAGGACGCCAACATCATCTTCGGGGCGGTGATCGACGAGAAGATGAAGGATGAGATGCGGATCACGGTGATTGCCACCGGATTCGGCAGGGCCGAAAGCAAGGAAGAGCGTGTTCCCGAGGCGGCCGCCCTTTCCCCGGAACGTGAGAGGGTGGTAGTGAACTTCGCCCGCAAAGAGGAGAACCGGGAGATCCCCGCCTTCCTGCGGTCGGAAAAACCCAAAGAGGTCCAGGAGCGGATCGCCAGGGCGGCCCGGGGACGGGTCTCCTCCAACCTGGGGGTGGAAGATGAATACGACATCCCCACCTTCTTAAGGAAGCAGGCAGATTAGAAAAACAGCGATCAGCGGTCAGCATTCAGCTGTCAGCAAAAGATGGAACAATTTGTCTGCTGATCGCTGACCGCTGATGGCTGAAAGCTGTCTTTATGTCCCGAAAGCTCCATGAAAAAGCCCGCCACCTCCTTTCCCAGGAACGTCAGATCCTTCCCCTCCCGGAGTTCAAGGACCGGGGGGGGGAGCTTTCCATCGCCCTGGCCTATCCCAACCGCTATTACACGGCCATGTCCAACCTGGGATTCCAGGCCGTCTACTGGCTCTTCAACCAGGCTCCCGGGACCGTTTGCCAAAGAGCCTTCCTGCCGGACCCGGAGGATATTCCGGAATACCGCAGGACGGAAACCCCCCTCTTCTCCCTGGAGTCCCAGCAGCCCGTCCGGTCCTTCCATATCCTGGCCTTTTCCGTCTCGTACGAAAATGATTACCCCCATCTCCTTACGATGATGGATCTGGCCGGGATCCCCCTTTTGAGAAAAGACCGAGGGGAGAGCAGTCCCCTGGTCCTGGCCGGGGGGGCCGCGATCATGATGAACCCGGAGCCCCTGGCCGATTTCGTAGATTTCTTTGTGATCGGAGAGGCGGAGGAAATCATCGGCTCCCTTACCGAAACCCTGCGGAAAGGCCGGCAGGCAGGCTTGCCAAGAGAAGCCTTGTTGTCCCATTTGACCGGTCTGGAAGGGGTGTACGTCACCCGGTCCTATACCCCCACCTACAAAGCGGATGGAACGATCGAATCCTTCACCCCGCAGGAAGGCTTTCCCCCGCGGGTGAAAAAAGCCTGGCTCAAGGATCTGAATGCCTCGGTCACGGTCTCCCCCATCGTGACGCCCAACACCGAGCTATCGAACATGCTCCTCCTGGAGCTCAGCCGTGGCTGCCGGAGAGGATGCCGTTTTTGTGCGGGATGCTACTCTTATTTCCCCCACCGCCATCGGGATGCCGGGCTGCTGGCCAAGGCAGCGGTCCAGGGAAAGGGGAGCGCTCAGAAGGTCGGTCTGGTGGGGGCGGCCATCTCCGACTATCCCGAAATCCTCCCTCTCGGGCGGGAGATCCTGCAGGAGCAAATCCCTCTCTCCTTTTCCTCTCTGCGGGTCGATTCCCTTTCCCCCGAACTTGCCGACCTGGCCTTTCAGAGCGGGCAGAGGACCATCACCCTGGCTCCGGAAGCGGGCTCGGAAAGAATGCGCCGGATCATCAAAAAAGGATTTACCGAGGAAGCCATCCTGGGGGCGGCCGAAACCCTTGCCGAACGGGGTTTCAAACACTTCCGTCTCTATTTCATGGTGGGGCTTCCGGAGGAGGGCAGGGAAGATGTGAAGGCGATCATCGATCTAGCGAGGAAAATTCAGCACCATGCCCTGGTGAAATCGCCCGGCAAAAAAAAACCGGAAAAGATCACCCTCAGCCTGAATTCCTTCGTTCCCAAACCGGGGACCCCTTTCCAGTGGCATCCCCTCGAAGACCTGTCCGGTCTGAATGAGAAGATCAGGATGGTGAAAGACGGTCTGCGCAAAGAAAGGAATATATCCGTGACCGCCGATCTTCCCAAGTGGGCCTACCTGCAGAATCTCCTTTCCCGGGGGGATCGCCGCGTGGGCAAGCTGCTTCTGGCCGCCCACAAACTGGGAGGCAACTGGCCGCAGGCCTACCGCTCGGTTGATTTGAACCCGGACTTCTACGTATACCGCGGGCGACCCTTCGAAGAAATCCTCCCCTGGGATTTCATCGATGGGGGGGTGAAGAAAGAGTACCTCTGGAAGGAGTATCAGGCCGCCTTGCTGGAAGGCAAGGAAAGTGCTGCGTGCTGAGTCCTGCGTGCTGAGCAAAACCAGCTTTTTGCAGGCCATTTATCTGCAATATCGAATCGTTGCCCGCGTCCGTCCCAGCCTATGGCCTAGCTTTCCAATATAGGCATAGTCAGGCGCGCGATCTGCCCGTCGTCATTCCTGCGAAAGCAGGAATCCAGACTTTGTTAAAAACATCCTGGGTTCCCGCGTGCGCGGGAATGACGGATCAACAATTTTTCGAAAAGCCTAATTTGAACAAGACTGGTTGGAATGGGGTTTTTCGGTGGCTAATCTTTCAGCATTGCAAAGGTGTTCACAAGGCCTGCT
This sequence comes from Deltaproteobacteria bacterium SM23_61, assembly GCA_001304105.1. GTDB lineage: Bacteria > Desulfobacterota > SM23-61 > SM23-61 > SM23-61 > SM23-61. Next base: position 7,054 of record LJUR01000116.1, on the reverse strand, counting down.
GCAGTGGGCTGTGCCTGGAGCCAGAAGGCTTTGTTCTCCGGATCTCCGGCACTGAAAAGATGGTCATATTTTACCCGGTCATCATTGGGGGGCACACGTTCAATCGCTCGGACAGCAAATTCGCGCAATTGACGGGCATTCGCCAACCGAGGGTTAAGAGCAACATAATAAAGGCCAAGTTTTTCAACCGAACTGATTTCCCGATTGAATTCTTTTCCCACTTCCCGGAATTGGCTCAAAACCACAAGAATACGGTCGCCGATGTTTAAGGGCATGATCTCATACTCATTACCGGATGGAATCCGACTGAGAAGATCAGGCCCCTTGGGACGGGCGGTCATGCGCTGTTTCATTTCGGCTAAATTCGTACCCCCGCTTCCGGCCAGGATAAACACAAGGAATGCACCTCGCTCGACGGAAGCATCTAAGTAGGGGAGAAGGATCTCGTACGGCCAGGGTTCCTGGGGCTTGGCATCACACTCATCGATCAGACAAAGGCCGGGGCTATCTTCACCATCAAATGCGCCTAACCCAGCACGGAATTCTTCCTCGCTGCATTTGGCAAGGTTGAGTTCTTGATAGCGGATGGTACCCGGAAGCGAGGCTGCTATTTGCTGGGCAAAGTAGGTTTTACCACTTCCCGGTGCAGCCCAGAGGAGGTGATTCTCCCGCTTCCGGCTGGGTTGCAGGCAACCGGCCGCGATCTTCGCCCGCGCATCCTTCAGGGTGTTGCGAAGCGCCTCGTCATAGCGAGTATAACTGCCAACCACGCGGTACCTCGACAGCACAACTTCACCCAGGCCGGCGATCAGCGCACGTGCTTCCGGGGCTGCACCATCAATTGCTGTTTTTACTCTTTCTTCAGTGCCGGGCTGCCGGCTCGGCCTCGTCTGAGCGGCCTCGACCGGGTCACCGAGAAATTCAGCTATGGCCCGCAGTATTGAATCTGAATCCCCCAAAAAAGGAATATGAGTTTTTCCATCCAGAGGAACAAAGCGGGCGTTTGGGATCAAAGATGCCATCTCTCTTCCCAGTTTGAAGGGTACAGTCCGATCCTCCCGTCGGTGCATCACCAAAGTCGGCACCCGGACCCTGGGAAGCAGATCAATAACGTTGACGCCGTAGGAGAGGTCCAATAACCGGGCAGCCATTTCGGGAGTAGCGGCCTCACGCTGCAAATGGTTAAACCATTTAGCAGCATTTTCTCCGGCCTCCGGTACAAACAGGTCGGCGAAGACCTTGGAGCCAACACCCCAGTGCGTTCGCACTAACGATTTAAAGACTGCCTTGAGTTCGTCCGAAGTCACCGCTCCGCCCTGGGCATAGGCTCCATATAGAATGAGATGCGTCACTCGCCGGGGATGCTTCACTGCGTAATCTATGGCAACTGCGCTCCCTTGGGAAAAACCCCAAAGCACGAAGCGCTTGAGTTTCAGGTGGTCGACGACAGCTTCCAGTACCCGGATCTCAGATTCCGGCGAGAAATCGGTACGGTTCCTTTCCGAGAGACCGCAGCCGTATTTATCGTAATTTATGAGGGTATGATAACGAGCCGCCTTTTCCAAATAGGGCTGCGCGGCCGGATGCTCCCACCCCAAGTGCAAATGGCTGATCCAACCCGGAACCAGGACTACTGTCGGGCCCTGGCCCATGGTCGAGTAAGCTATGCGGGCACCATCGGCCGTCTTACAGAATCGAATTTGCTGTTCCATGTGCCTCGGACCTCCGAAAATCTTCACCTAAGGAGCGCTTCCGCTTAAAAAGAAAGCGGCTGGGAAGCAGAGAAGTTCTTATGGAAAATAAAAAAACTCCACGAGAGTTTTAGGTACTCTTGGAGGTTTCGAATTCCCATCGGTTGGCCACCCCACCTTCGCATTTTGGTACTCCGAAAGTTAAAGGTTAGGTTATGGGGATATTTGGAAACGGAGGGAACCCGCTGGCGCAAAAATACTCTTTACCCCAAGGGTAGTCAAGTGAAAAATCCCCAAGAAATCCCAGAGAAAAATCCCCGGGATGTTGTAATATTGCCGGTATCCTTCACTCAATAGAGGTATTCAATAGGGACAGAATGATAAATTCTTTATCCTGCCCCAGCCAACCTGGTCAACCCCGTCCCCTAGACTAGACTCCCCCGGGTTAGGGATTTCAGGATAGCCTCAACCCTCCTCTGTACATATTCCGGGAACCGCTCGGAGTAATTTTTAATCAGTTTGGCTGACAGGTTCCGGAGATTCATTTCATCCAAATCGAGCGACGAATTCCCTCTGCAGACAAAATACATCTGGTCTAAAAAGGCTTTTTCGGGGACGGCGATATGAATTCCATCTTTCATCTCAAACCCGAAGAACAGGCCTGAAGAAACTTGCCTGAATTCAACCCCCTGTCTCCGCAGGATGAACTTCTTGGTTTTTCGGGTTGTGGCAAAGGTAAGGGTGTAAGGAATCATATTCAAGATTCCGTGGCGGGCCAGGGCAGATTCAAAGGAAAGGTAGTTGGGCAGATAGAGCTGAGCCGCTATTTTTTCTGATGAGAGATTTTCCCCCATCGGAAGGTAGATGCCCTGGGATACCCGCTCCAGCACTCCACCATCCACCCATCTCTTTAAGGCCACATAAAGACTGTTCCTTTCAAGACCGGTGATCTTCTCCAGGTCGGCGATCGTATAGAAGGGCTTGTTCAAAGTCTTCAGGATTTTCAGCAGCCTGACTCCGGTCATGGGATTAATTCCTCCACGGCCGGCCAAAAATCCTTGGGCAAGTACTTCCGCAAATCTCTGATCAGGTCTTTTTTCTTCAGGGTCGTTGGAGGAGGCGTGTAAGGAACCTTCAGTTTCTGGGAGATGTACCAGAGGTCAAAAAGGTCTTTCGGCTTTCCTCTATCTTTCAGGCAGGATATTTTATCCTGATAAATCTGTCCCAGGGCTCCCACCTGCCCCAGAACCTGAACCGTCGATACGGCAGAACTGAGGAGCTGCAGCTTCCACTGATAATCTCTTATACCCCTTCTGGATATTTCGATCTTAATCCGAAAGGGAAAGGGCAGATATCCTTGAGTTACTTTAATCTCCGCCAGGTAGGTATAACGCTTTTCCTCCAGATCGGTCAGGGCAAGTTCCGGGAAGGGAGCAATGATCTTTCCCACCCACCCGCGAAATTTGCTTTTCAGACGGTCCTGGAGTAAAGAAAAATCGAGGTCTTCGGAGAACCTGGGGGACCCATGGGCCAACCGAAGAGCTGTTCCCCCCTTGAAAATTAAGTCCCGCCCATAGGGAGAGTCATAGAGCCCTTTCAACAGGATCAACTCCCAGGATTCTCGGACCACCTGGGTGACATCGATCCGTAACTCACGGGCTTTTTCCTCGGCAATTAATCGTTCCATAGTTCTTAACAAATATGTTAAGATAATAGGAACTTCTTGTCAAGAGAATTTAATCCTTCCCCTCCCTTCCGGAAGTTCACTCACTTCATCTGTCCTTGCCCCACCGGGTGGGGATTCGCTCAGACCTTTACTCCAATCGCTTAATGATATCGGGGTTATATATTGTGGATCTTTCCCTGCTAATCACCATGCCAAAATGGATTAGTTTTTCTTGATCATCCATATCGTGCCAGCGATTAAGAAACTCCGGGATGGGGATAAAGGTGTAATGGCCAAAGGTGGATGGGTCCATAAAATAAATATTTCTTCCGTCATATCCGATGGCCACGGCATAATGGCCCTCGCTCCAGGTTTCCCGCCACTGGACCGGGGAGTCGGGCCAGGCCTGAATCAAAACGAGTACGGGCTTGCGGTCATCAATCAACTTTTTCAGGCCTTCCAGGGACATATGGGTGAGGACATCCACCTGGAATCCAGAAGACCGGGCAAAATCCACCATCCTCCTGTAATTCATTCCCTTTATCATATCTGGTTCCAAGGCTTCCACCAACTCATCCTGACGAAAATCCTTTCCATAGTAATAAAGGATTGACTGGAGAGCGGCAACCCCGCAGGTGTAATCGTACGATTGGTAAACGAGAGGCACCGGTATTAGATTCGCCACCTTTTGGGTGGAGGGCCAACCGTTGACTACCTGCAGCGGGGTCCGGTGAAGGCAGGCTTGGAATGAGAAGCATAGAATTACCCCGATTATGATGATCCATGAACGATGGGGGTTGGGAAATGCCTTTCTCATAGGAATCTTTAAGGAAGAAATGCTAAGAAAATAAACCTGACCGTCAGTCCAATGGCGATGCGCTGCTAGGAGGGCGCTGTGGCGGGCGCTTGGTGCACGGTAATGGGTGGCAACTCGCCCGCAAATCTTTCCACTTCCACCAGCGCCGTGTGGGCAATCGGGCCCTGCGCCAGCTTGGACGTGCCCCTGTCAATGGTCAGCATGTTGGGGTTGCCGTGCTTGTCCATGCTGGCTCCCTCGCCGGTTTGCTGCGGGTCGTACCACGCGCCGGTGGCGAGTTGAATCACCCCCGGGCGGACGCCATCGCTCACGATCAATCCCGCCAGGCACGCCCCGCGCTCGTTGAAGACCCGGACGACATCGCCTTCCCGCAGGCCGCGCGCGGCCGCGTCCTGGGGATGCATGGTCACCGGCTCCCGCCCCTTGATCTTGCTGTCCAGGCTGGTGACGCCGTTGTCCAGCTGGCTGTGCAACCGCGTGCGCGGCTGGTTGGAGATCAGGTGCAGGGGATAGCGTTCAGCCAGGGGCGAGCCCAGCCATTCCGCCGGTTCCAGCCAGATGGGATGCCCCGGGCAGTCGTCGTAGGCGAAGGAGGCGATCGTTTCGGAGTAAATCTCGACTTTGCCGGAAGGCGTCTTCAGCGGGTTTGCTTCGGGGTTAGCGCGCAATGCGGCCAGCATCACCGGCTTAGGAGGCGGCGGGTTCTCGACATACCCGGCTTCCCAGAAGGCCTCAAACTCCGGGAGCGTCGTGCCACGCTCTTGCATCTGGCGGCGTGTCGATTCGTAGCGATGGCGCAACCACTCCATCTCCGTGCGTTTCTCCGTAAAGGCGTCCCGAAATCCCAGCCGCTCGGCCAGGGCCGCGAAAATGTCGCAGTCATTTCGGGCCTCCCCAAACGGTGCGACTACCTGGCGGCTGGCCAATATCATGTTATCGAACAACCCGGAGACGATGTCGTTGCGCTCCAGCGGCGTGGTGCAGGGCAACACGATATCCGCATGCCGCGCCAAAGAGTTCCACCACGGCTCATGGACGATGATCGTTTCCGGCTGCTGCCACGCCCGCAACAGTCTGTTCAGGTCCTGGTGATGGTGGAAGGGATTGCCGCCGCACCAGTACACCAGCCGGATGTGGGGATAGAGGAGCTTCTGGCCGTTATAGTCAATCGTCTGCCCGGGATACAGGAGCAGGTCCGAAATGCGCGCCACGGGGATGAAAGTCTTGACCGGGTTGGCCGGTACCGGCAGGCCGGCTGCCTGCACCGAGGCCGGTTGTCCAAGGGAATGCATGGCCGCATAGCCGACACCAAGGCCGCCCCCCGGTTTTCCCATGGAGCCGCTCATCGCCGCCAGGGTCAAGGCCATCCAGTACGGCTGCTCGCCGTGGTCGGCGCGGTTCAGAGACCAACTGACGCCGATGAGCGTGCGCCGAGCGGCGATCCGGCGTGCCAGCCCGCGAATCCATTCGGCGTTCAGCCCGGAAATCTGAGCCGCCCATTCGGCGTCTTTCGGCCGGCCGTTAGACTCGCCCATTAAGTACGCCCGGAAACGCTCGAAGCCGGTGCAACAGCGGTGCAGGAAATCCCGGTCGTGCAGGTTCTCGGCCACCAGGGTGTGCGCCAGCCCCAGCATCAAGGCGGTATCGGTGTTGGGGCGGAGGGCCACCCATTCGGCCTCCAGAAAATCAGCCGTGTCATCGCGGATCGGGCTGATGTTCACGAATTGGACCCCGGCAGCACGGCAGGCTCGCTGGCGGTCTTCGGCCGAATGGATACCGACACCCTGGACGTTCACCTGGCTGTTTTTCAGCGCCAACCCGCCAAACGCCACCATCAACTGGGTATGGACCGCGATTTCGTCCCAGGTCGGCATCAGATTGAAGATTTCATAGGCGGGCCCGATCACCCTGGGCAGGATCACACCCAGCGCGGCGGGACTGTATGTGTCGACCGATCCGGTGAATCCGCCGTACAGGCTAAAGAACCGTTGCAGGTGCCCCTGGCTCCGGTGAAATCGGCCCGTGCTTGACCAGCCGTACGAACCGGCGAAGATCGCCTCATTGCCGTGTTTCTGCTTCACGTCGGCGATCACCTGCGCTGCCAGGCCCAGGGCAGTATCCCACGGGACCGGCACGAACGGCTCGGACCCGCGCTGGTTGTCGCCCGATCGAGGTCCGTGCCGGAGCCAACCTTTGCGGACCATGGGCTGGGCGATGCGGCAAGCGTCATTCAGGGTGCCGGCCATGGAGCGGCCGATGGGCGAGGGATGCGGGTCGAGCTCGAAAGGATGCAGTTGCACGACCCGGCCACCTTTGGTCTCCACACGATATGCCCCCCAGTGGGTGGCCACCAGGGGTAGGGCAGACTTTTCCTGATCTTTCATGTTCACCTCCCAGGTGCACATGCGCCCCAGATGGTTAGGGGTTAGGTTTCTCTGTTTCCATCATTCACCCTGTAAACTGAATTTGCCCCCGGGCCCGCATCTCCATGGGGAGGAGGCTGTAGTATATGAAAGCATTCACCGGGGTTTCGACTCCCATTTCTTTGCCCAGGCGCACGACCGCTCCATTCAGGGATTCGAGTTCGGAGGGGCGTCCGTTCATGATATCGCGTTGAATGGAGGTCGTGCCTTCCGGAGGTATGCTGTCCCAGAACGCTAAAATCTTACTTACCGAATCCTGCGGCAGGACAATCTTGCGGGCCCAGGCTACTTTGCATATTTCCTCCGCAGCCTGCTCTAGCATCCGGCGCGTTCCCGGCAGGCTGCGATGGACACCGATTGGAGCCCGGCTTACCGATCCGACCCCGGTCATACCCGTAATCATCGCGAATTTCCACCAAAGGCTGACATGGATATCGGGAGGATTTTCCAAACGCAT
>LJUR01000115.1 GCA_001304105.1 Deltaproteobacteria bacterium SM23_61 | reverse complement strand
CCTGTTTTTGATGGCAAAAAAGGGGGTTTAAGGCAAAAAAATGCCTTCGTTTGGGACATATCCATATGAATTTCAATGAGTTAAACAGGTCCGACCCGGGAAACGGGGGTGAGGAGGCATACTTGGGAGTCTGGCAGGACTAATCGATTTTCGCAAATTCCTGGGAGATAAACATAAAATAAGAACAGACAATAGGGTGTAACAAGTCAATCAAGGCGACGGAGAAGATCTCCGTCGGCTTTTTGTAACGGTGGTTGTCCCCGCGCCTTATTTCAATCGTTATGTCTAATATACCTAAATATATCTTGATCGGGGCGATCGGGCTCCTCGGCGGTTTCCTGGGAGAGGAGATTGGAGTTCATATTATCGCGCTACTACCAACCAGAACCTGGGGGGAATCAGTCGTAATTGACTTTCTTCCACTCGTCGCCTCAGTTGTCCCCTTCATTCTCATCGCAGTTCCATTCGTGATCACCACTGAGAAATACCGCTCATTCTTATCAGGTGTCGTTCTATCTGCCGCGTACTATCTACCTTTTCAATGCAAAAATATCCTACCTAGCAAAATACCAGAGGACACAAAAGCATTAACTTCTCTGGGCGAGCTTTTGGTTGTTTTCGTAGCCGTGACCTTGATACTGACCGCAATCTATTATCTAATCATAAAGACAGTGAACTATAAAAACAGAAGGATCCAGACATAACAAAGCACTCTAGCGGATGGCTTACAGCCACCGCTGACCTTTACGCTGAGCTCTCGCGGATAAAATTCCTTCCCTCGCGCGCTGATTGGCGCTCGGGAACAATCCGCTCGAGTAGACGGCCCCAAGGGGCTGCAGCTCAGCGGAGCCGTTATGTGCGGCGCAATGCGCCACTATTGGCATAAGGAGTACATGGGCGTTAAGGGGGTCGGGCCACGGGAAGTATTTGATATGACAAAAGAAAATGCAATTTATACCCTCTGTATCGGGCCTATAATTAGTTTTTCGGGGGCGAAAAGGCATGTATGGCAAGGGGAAAGCGACATTACCTCCCAGGACCCAGGAGGGATCTGCTCCCTATGCTCCCTATAATAAGGCTGTATTTGGGGCCGAAAACGGCGGTATAGGCCTTAAAGACACCTATTCCTGGCGGGTTAATAATGAATAATCAAGACCTTATCTTGGCCCGACCCCCGCGCAAGCCCCAAGTGATCGGTGCATACATTTGTGGTGTGCTTGCACTAGGAGTCTGTATTCCAATCTCGTGCCGCCCAACAACCGCGTGGAGCCGATTTGCTCCGCTGCACTTCGCAAACGGGTGACGCGGGGCGTTAGGCGGATTGCTTAAAGGGCGAAATGGATGATCCATGTGATCATGAAACGCTGAAGGTCCTTTTAGTCGATACTATTTTGCAAAAAGATGGCAATATTTATATCTATAAGATTGAGAATAGTGATATCGTTTTCCATCTCGATATAAAGCAAACTGGTATCACTTGTATTATTTATGACTTGTCTCTTAGTGGTTCGTTTTTCAGAAAGGATAAAGAGGAACAAATTTCGTATTATCAAAGGTTAATTAGTCAAGTAAGTTTTCACGCATCAAGGATTATGGATTCTTTAGAGATTCCCAATGGAAACGATTTTGACATAAACAGGGATATTGTTTTTGAAATAGTGTACGATATGGGGAAAAGTGCAGTTCTAATTTGTAAGGTTGGGAAGGGAAAGATCGAATGGGGGATTTGAGATAGTCCGGACAGTTGCCCGCCTAACAAGGCGCTCAAGCTGGACGCGGCGAAAAGCAGCCGTGCCCCTCAGCTTGAAAGTTAGCAGGAGATGCGAAACAATATGGAAACGTCTGGAAAGATAAAAATACTTAATACTGGGAATGAAATTGAAATTATTGGTAACAGGGAAGGATTAAAATGGTTGGCTGATATCTGCATCTCAATGAGTGAAATTACTGATGATGAAGCTAAAACCCCTGCGAATCATTATCATATTGCGGATTACATGAATAATGCAGAGGAAGGCTCAATTCCCTTGATAATTCTCTGCAAACCAGATCTATAGAATGCGTTAACAAGCGGCTGCACCGGATCGCCGATAAATGCGGGCCCCGGTGAGCCGCCGCGTTACCTGTAGTGAATGACGGAAATTTTCCAGTTGGATGAACGTACGTTACTCTACCGCACAAGAGAATCTGGCAATGAAGCGATTCAATGGTGTCACTGGTCTAATTTGCATGAGGATAGCAACCCGGCTTAGGAATTTATATTATGGCCAAACGATCTGTCACATGCCCGGCTTGTAACGGCACTGGGCAAGACTCTTACGAATTGCAGCAAACGCGCGGTCTACACTTGCAGGAAATGCCAACAGGAGTATTTACCGATGAAGATTGGGGGAAGTGTAAGTATTGCAAAGGTTCAGGTGAAGTAACAATCGAAAAGTTGGAGCAATATCTAAGATCTGAATGCAACGCGAAAAAAGCGGAATTACGTGGGACAATAATTGGGGGGCTTGTTGGCTTAATGGTTGGGATTTTATTCGGTGCATATTTTCAAGAAAGTTGGATGCCTATTGCCCTTGGAGTTCTCGGCCTAATAATTGGTGCTATAATAGGATTTATGCTTTCCGCCGTATTAGTTAAATAGCTAACAAGCCCATGAAGCCGGCGTAAAAAAACAGCGCAGCTCAGCCGCGGGCCCCGTTAGGTTTTGGACGTGTTATAGCAAAGGTGAGTTGTTCGAGGCAGTGAAATAGGGAGATAGCTGGTTATTACAATCCATCATACAAGGAGGCAATTATGTCATGGGCGTATGAAGGTGTTCAATGTTATGTGGCGGCAAAGGCTTTGGCTAACCACCACCCGTTGTATCGTTCCTGGAATGGCTCGGATCATTTTTACACTTCTAGCAAGGCAGAGTACGATGGTTTGCCGAATAAGTATAAGAGAGAGGGGATCGCCTGCTATGTGGCTACCACTAAAATTCCTGGCCATACTGAACTTTATCGTCTCTACAAAGGAAAAATTGATGATCACTTTTACACAACATCATCCTCAGAAAAAAACAAGGCAGTCTCATCCTATGGCTACAAGTACGAGGGCGTTGTTGGTTACGTCGCAACCAGTCCCTCTGTTGACCATTCGGAGTTCTATCGGGCGTGGAATCCGGTAATTGGAGATCATTTCTATACACGAAACGTCAAGGAAATCGACGATAACGGGCCAACTCGCACAGCCAATCAGTTAAAGACTGTGCTCAAAAATCAGCTTGGTTCATATTACAAAAGTGTGAAGCAGTTCTATGCTGATGGCAGGTATTTTTGCCCCACTGAGGCAGTGGCGAAAGAGATTATAAAAGCTGCCAAAGTAGATCAAAAAAGGTACATTTCAAGTGTCTTTGATTGTGACGATTTCGCCCATTTGCTAAAAAGCGCTTTCATCGAGGATGCATATGATAGCGGCCGTCGATCTATGCCATATGCTATGGGGATAATCTGGGGGAGTAAGCCAGCCCATGCAATGAACTTTATTGTGCTTGGTGACGGAAAGAACTTTACAGTTCGAATTATCGAGCCACAAACTGGCAAGCTGCACAAACCAGCAGAGAAGAAGCTTCAAGAAATCTATTTGCTTATTGCGTAGATTAATAAATTAGGCAAAACATTGCAATTACACCCAGCCGACCCATTTCCGCGGCGCTTCGTTTGTGGCGAATGCTACAAGCCTCACTCCGCTACAATGGTCGGCTGATGCAACGCGTTCTGGGAGCAAACGTCCTCCCATTGCCGAAGCAAGGAGTGTGTTTTCATCGATAGCGGTCCGGCAAATGAGAATGAAGACCACAGAAGTATCCGAGTTTTGAAGGTTTCCCAGTCTGCCGCATCGGAATTGCTGCTAAGGGGCGAGGAGATTATTCGAGAAAATGCAGCAATAATAGATGGCCTAATAAGAAAGTCATAACTTCAGGAACCTCCCCTTAAACCTAGCCAAATATATTTGAAATTTTCCTCTTGAACCCTCCCCTTTGATGGGGGAGGGTGAGGGTGGGGGTGAATCCGGAATGCATCCCCCTCCCCTTTATCCCCTCCCGCCAGGGGAGGGGATATTTCTTAAATCTGAGAGGAAAATTCTCAGACTGAAAGGTGTAAGAATCTAAAGCCCTGTCAGTTTCCCCAAGCAAAATGCTTTCCCTCCGGGCCCTCAGAATATTCTGGGAACCTTATTGCTTTCGCTGCAATACCTATGCCCCCATAGCGTTCTAACTCCCGCCCCGGTTCCTTCACGGCGGGGATGCTGGTCATAGTCGGACTGGAAGCTTGGCCGCTTTGAACATCAAGAAAGATGTCAGGAGTTGGGAAAAGAAAGCGACCGTGGCCGCAAACTGGATTGCATGGAATAACATGCCGGTTGAAAAATAAGGCTCGAAAGAGGTGGGACGAAAAAGGGGGAGACAGAAATCCGGTTTTATGGTACAAAAATTCAAGCTGTTTGCCTTCTGGGGGTCTTACCATTTTTTTCTGCCGAGGGGCCCGGGGAGCGGGGAGGTGGATTCTCTCCTTTTGCCCTTCGGCCCGGCTAAGCTACCGGTTCGTTTTTCTTCTCCCCATCAACCTCCCGAAGGATAACCGGATTCCGACCTCCTCCTCCCGCCGGGTGGAGGAAGGGAAAAAGGCTCACTGCGGATTTCCGGACGGGGGCCCGTGAATCGCGGCAAATCCAGACGGAAGGGTAAGGAAGCCAGGATGAACGGCGGAATGGGTTTTGACAATGAACATTACCTGAAAGAACAAAAGGCGGCCATCTGGGAGCGGGTGGAGAGGTTCCACAACAAACTCTACCTGGAGTTCGGGGGCAAGCTGCTCTTCGATTACCACGCCGCCCGTGTTTTGCCGGGCTACGACCCCAATGTGAAGATGCGTCTCCTGTCGGAGCTGAAAGACAAGGCGGACCTCCTCCTGTGCATCTACGCCGGGGACATCGAGCGGAAAAAAATCCGGGCCGACTTCGGTATCACCTATGATTCTGACGCCCTTAAGCTCATCGATGAACTGAGAACCTGGGGGATCAACGTCCTGGGGGTGGTGATCACCCGATTCGATAACCAGCCCGCGGCCACTCTATTCAGGAACAAACTGGAGAGAAGAAACATCCAAGTCTACACCCATCGCTTCACGAAAGGCTACCCCACGGATGTGGACCTGATCGTGAGCGACGAGGGCTACGGGGCTAACGAACACATCGAGACCCAAAAACCCCTGGTCATCGTCACCGGGCCCGGGCCGGGAAGCGGGAAACTGGCCACCTGCCTGTCCCAGTTGTATCATGACTACCGCCGGGGGATTCAGTCGGGATACGCCAAATTCGAGACCTTCCCCATCTGGAACCTCCCCCTGAAACATCCGGTGAACATCGCCTACGAAGCAGCCACGGCGGACATCCGGGATTTCAACCTCATCGATCCCTTTCACCTGGAGGCCTACCAGAAAGTGGCGGTCAACTACAACCGGGATGTGGAAGTCTTTCCGGTTCTGAAGAGGATTCTGGAAAAGATCACCGGGGGGCCTTCCTTTTACCATTCCCCCACGGACATGGGGGTGAACCGGGCCGGAATGGCCATTGTGGAGGACGAGGTCACCCGGGAGGCGGCCAAGCAGGAGGTGATCCGGCGGTACTTCCGCTACCGCTGTGAGTACGCCATGGGATTTGCGGACAAGGAAACGGTTCAACGGGTGGAGCTGTTCATCAAAGATTTCCAACTTACCCCGGAATACCGCAAGGTGGTGGAACCGGCCCGGCAGGCCGCCGAGGAGGCCCAGCGGGACAAGCGAGGAAACGAAGGGATCTTCTGCGGGGCGGCGATCGAACTGAAAGACGGCACGATCATAACCGGCAACAATTCCCCCCTCTTCCACGCCGCCTCCAGCGTGGTGATCCACGCCATCAAGCATCTGGCGGGGATTCCCGAGAAGATCCAGCTGCTGCCCCCCTACATCACCAACTCCATCCGCAGTTTGAAAACCGAAATCCTGAAGGAGAAAACCGTCAGCCTCGACCTGGAAGAAACCCTGATCGCTCTCAGCATCAGCGCCACCACCAACCCGGCGGCCCAGCTGGCCATCGAGAATCTGAAAGAGCTGGAACGCTGCGAGGTGCACATGACCCACATCCCCACCCCCGGGGACGAGGCCGGGTTGAGGCGGCTGGGGGTCAACCTGACCAGCGATCCGAACTTTTCCTCGAAGAATCTGTTTATATCCTGAGGACCCGTTGCCGGTTGCCTGTTGCCGGTTAAAGATACCCGCGCATGCAACCCATCGCGCAGGTTCGAGTGAACCTCGGCGAGGCTAAGACCAAAAAGGGCACGCGGCTGCGTGCCCCTACGAACGCTTACCTCATCCCCGTGCGCGGGTGATTCACCGAAGGCAGAAGGATCTGGCGCAACGAGTAACGGACACCCAGCAACCAGAAATTTATGCATGGATGTTGTATCTGCCTCTGACCTCTAACCTCTAACCTCGGGCCTATAATCCCAGGTAGGCTTTCTTCAGGTGGGCATTTTCCAGCAGATCCCTGGCCGCCCCTTCCAGCACAACCCTTCCGTTTTCCAGGACGTAGCCCCGGGAGGAGACATCCAGGCTCTCCTTCACGTTCTGCTCCACCAGCAGGAGGGTAACCCCCCGGCGGTTGACTTCCTGGAGGACTTGGAAGATCATCTCCACGACGATGGGCGCCAGGCCCAGGGAAGGCTCGTCGAGCATGAGGATCTTAGGGCCGGCCATGAGTGCCCTCCCTACGGCAAGCATCTGCTGCTCGCCGCCGCTCATGGACTCGCCGAGCTGGTTCTTTCTTTCGGCCAGCCGGGGGAAGAGCTCGTAGACCCGCTGCATGGACTCCTGGCTTTTCTCCCGGGCTCTCCGGTTGTAACTGCCCATCTCCAGGTTTTCCCGCACGGTCATGAAGGGAAAAATCCGGCGCCCCTCGGGAACCTGGATGATCCCCTTTTCGATGATTTCGTGGGAGGGGAGGGAATCGATCCGTTTCCGCTCGAAAAGGATCTCTCCCCCGGAGATGGGGACCAGGCCGGAGATGGCATTCAGCATGGAACTCTTTCCCGCTGAATTGGCCCCGATCAGGCTGACGATTTCCCGTTCCCGGACCTGCAGGGACACCTCCTTCAAAACTTGCATCTGCCCGTAGGCCAGGTTGACCTTCTTGACTTCCAACACGGATTTTCCCTTTCCCTACCGTACGATCAAGAGGTTTTCTTCCGGAAGATGGTTCCCGTAACCCATTTATAAATCCCCTGAGGGATGCAGATGACCACCACCACGAGGACGATCCCGTAGACGATGTTCTGAAGGCCCTGGTGTTCTCCGCTGATATAAACCCGGAGCAATTCCTGCAGGGGGGTAATGATGAAAGCGCCGATGACCGGTCCGAGGGCGGTCCCGATTCCCCCGATCATGACCGGCAAAGTCAGGGCGATGGATAAACCAAGGGAGAATTCCGATTCGGGTTCGATAAAGGTGAGGTACTGGGCGAAAAAGGAGCCGATCAGGGCGGTCAGAAAAGCGCTGATCATGAGGGCGATGAGTTTGCAACGGTAGGTGTTGATTCCCAGGGCCCGGGCCCCGTCCTCATTCTCCTTCAGGGCGGTGAGGTAGTAACCCAGGCGGGAATTCTCGATATAGACGGAGAGATAATAAGTCAAAGCCATGAAGCCCAGGGCGATGTAGGCAAAAGGCTCCCGGTTTTTGAACATCATGTTCAAAAACCCGGCATTGAACTTCAGGACGATCCCGATGCTCCCGCCGGTAAAATCCTTGAAAAAGACCACCAGGATCCGCAACACCTCGGCGAAGGCGATGGTAGCCAGGGTGAAATAGGTCCCGCGGAGCCGGAAGCAGGGGATTCCCAGGACCAGGGAGGCCATCACCGCCAGGATGCCCCCGGCGATCATGCCCAGCCAGGGGGTGACCCCTAGGTGGATGGAGAGCAGGGTCGAAGTGTACGCCCCGATTCCGTAAAAGGCGGCATGCCCCAAAGAAAGCTGCCCCCCGTACCCGCCGATGACGTTCCAGGCCAGACCCAGCGCAACCGAGGTGAAGACCATGATCAGCAAATGCAGAACGAACGCATTCTGCACCACGGCCACCAGCAGGGCCAGGAGGATCAGAAAACCGAGGAAGTAGTTTCCCTTCAGAAATTTCATGGAGGAAAGTTCCCTATCCCTTGGTCAACCCGAACAAACCCGACGGTTTGACCAGGAGGACCAGCACGAAAATGACGAAATAAACCGCTTCCTTCAATTCCGGGGCGATGAAGAAGCCGCTGAAGGCTTCCACCACCCCGATGACCAGGCCCCCGAAGAGAGCCCCGGTGATGTTCCCCATGCCCCCCAGGACGACGACCACGAAGGCGGTGAGGACGAAGTGAAGGCCCACGGTGGGAAAGGCATAATAAATGGGCATCAACAGGGCTCCGGCGACCCCCACGCAGGCCGAGCCCAGCCCGAAGGTGAAAATATAGACCCGGTTGATGTTCACCCCCATCAGCTTGGCCCCGGTGATATCCTGCGCGGTGGCGCGGATGGCCCGGCCGAGGTAGGTACGCTTCAGGAATAGAAAGAGAAGAACGGTGATGCCGATGGCTACCAGGAAGGAGATCAGCCGGGGGTAGCTGACCACCAGATCGCTGAAGTTCAGCGTGGAAGTCCCGTAAGCGGTCTTGACCATGCGGTAATCGGCTTTCCAAAAGAACAGGGCGGCATTGGCCATGATGGTAGAGAGGCCTACGGTGGCGAAGATCTGGGTGTAATGCTCCGCCTGGATCAGGTGCTGAATCAGGTACCTCTGGGTGACGACCCCGATGAGAAAGAGGGCGGGGGTTACGATCAAAAGGGAAACATAGGGGTCGATCTGGAAGTAATGGAAAACCCAGAAAGTGATGTACATGGCGATCATCAGGAATTCACCGTGGGCAAAATTGACCACGTTCATAACCCCGAAGATCAGGGTGAGGCCGATGCTCACCAAGGCGTAAATCCCCCCCATGAGGATCCCGCTGATGAGGGATTGTCCGATGATGATCAACATTAAGTTCTTCCCAAAAAGTGAATTCCCTCCCCCTGGATGGGGGAGGGATAGGGCGGGGGAGAGTCGGCTTTCCCCCTCCCCTCCATCCCCTCCCGCGAGGGGAGAGGAGAATTTATGGATTTATTTTTTCTTCCGTTCCGCCCAGGTGGGCAGGGGGAAGATCATCTTGGCGATGGCCGCATTTTCGGGCCATACCGTAGGCATTTGCTGGTTCTGCCATTGGGCGACGGGGGTAATGGCCCTCAAGTTCTGGCCGGTCTTGGGATCAAACTTCACCCCTCCCCCGGTCTCCGTTCCCTCGGGAGGAATATCGATGGACAGGGCCCCTTTGCGGACGGCCTCTGGTTCGAGGGCTCCTCCCTTCTTGATGGCCTGGAAGAGAACCTTGGTCCCCATGTAATTCATCAACGGGTAAGGGCCGTCGGCCTCCTTTTTCAGGAGCTTGATGTGAAGGGCGGCGAATTCCTTGACTCCTTTGGCAAATTTGGGGTTCACGTCCATGGAGGTGAATCCCACGAGGCCGACTCCATCGGAGTCATCCCCCAAAGCTTTCCCGAAGTCCTTCAACCCCGAACCCCCGGTGGTGAGGGCAATTTTATAGTTAAAATCCAGTTCTTTGGACTGGCGGACGAAAAGAACCTGGTCGGTAAAATACCCGGGATAGAGCAGGAAATCCGGTTTGGCCGCTTTCAGCCGGAGGATGACCGGGGTGAGGTCGGTGGACTTGGCGTTGTAGGGAATGTTGGCCACGACGGGCATCCCGTATTTCTTGGCGGCTTCATAGCCGAATTTCGCCTGGGTGGTTCCGAAGAGGGAATCTTCGAAGACCAGGCCCAGTTTGACCTGATTGGGCTTCTTTCCCAATTTCGGGGCCAGGTATTCGGACATGCACTTCAAGGCCGAGTAGCTGTAAGTGGAAGCCGCCGGGCAGGTGCGGAAAACGTACTTGAAACCCCGGGCGGTGATGGAATCGGAAATGGCCCCCAGTTCCCAGTACACCACCCCGTATTTGTCGGCCACGTTGGTGGCCGCGTAGGAAAGCGAGCTGGAATAGGTCCCCATGATGACCTTCACCTTGTCCACGGTGCAGAGCTTTTCCGCCGCCGCCGCCGCCGCTTTGGCATCGGGCGCGTCGACGATGATAAACTCGACCTTCTTGCCGAGAAGTCCTCCCTTTCCATTCACCTCCAGACGGGCCACTTCAGACCCTTCCAGGCTGTACTTTCCCAGCAGGGCCATGGGGCCGCTCAGGGGCTGGATCACCCCGATCTTGAGGTCCTGAGCTCCGGCCGGCCCGGCCAGCAGAAAAAGAAGACCAGCGAATAAACC
>LJUR01000004.1 GCA_001304105.1 Deltaproteobacteria bacterium SM23_61 | reverse complement strand
CGACGTATATTGCCAATGTAGGGGCGATTCATGAATCGCCCCTACTTACGAAGGCGTAGCCCACTGCCCGCGTTCCTTTGCGGAACCCCGGAGATGCGGTGGAAAAAGACTTTCCACCCGCCGGATTTTGGCTGCGCGCATCCGTCCGACCCTCGGCTCCACGTGCAATTTTATGCCTATTATTTTAGGGACACGACACTAGCAACCAGCAGCTTTTTCTCTTTTTTCAACCTGAAACCTGAAACCTGATAGCTGAACCCTGATACCTAGCCTTTACAACCCCGCCTTGGTCAGCTCTTCTTCAAAATTCTCGTAGAAATCCTTCTTCAGGAACTTGAAGCTCTTTACAAATTCCTCGAAATAATCGAAGGGCTGCTGGCTGTAAGTGCCGTTCAGGGGTCGCCACTGGGTGCAGACGAAGGAGATGATCCGGTTCCCCTTCTTCACCAGGTAGATTTTCGACCTGGCCTTCTCCTTCCGGTGAGGGTTTTCCCCTTCCATAGAGATGGCCATGGCGTCCAGCCCGATGACCTTGGTTTTCTCCCGCCGGGTCACCCGGAGGTCGATCCCGCTGTTGAAGAGAAAACGGGTGCAGTAGTACTGGGCCCGCTTTTCCAGATCCCGTTGTCCGCCGTAAGGCAAATCGTCGTACATGAACGTGGTCTGGCTGGGAAAATCGCCTTTTTCGATTCTCAAAAACCCCAGCTCCCAGTCCCCTCCTTCGACGCTTTGCATGAGAGCCCATCCCGCCGGCGGCCGCTTGAACTCATACTTATCCAGGAAGGCGACCGTGCCCCGTTCCGTGGGGACCATGGCCGGCTTCGGTTTTTCGCCCACGGTGGCGCAGCCGGTGAGAATCCCGAACATTACCACCAACGCCGCCACCGCCACCGTTCCGTGGATGCCGGTGAATTTTATTTTACGGTTCATGGTTTCCTCCTTCTCACTTCCTGGCCCGGAACTCTTTTTCCAGATTCAACAAGAATTGAAGAATTTCCTTGTTGTCCGGCGAGCCGTCCTTGATGTAACGGATGATGCCCGCCTTGTCGACGATCACCGTCCGCCGGCCGAACCAATTCACTGTCCCGTCGGGGAGAAAGGGCGGCTTGTCCCGGTACGCCCCGTAGGCCATCCCCATCCAGGGTAAGGGATTGGAGATGATGGGAAAATCCAACTGCAGACTCTCGGCGAAATGCTTGAGGGTGATGGGGTCATCCATGCTCACACCCAGAACCTGGGTGCTGAGGCGCTTGTAGAGGTAAAGGTCTCTGTTGTGCGCCTCCATCTCGCCCGTTCAGACCGGGGTGAAAGCGGCCGGGAAGAAGGTCATCACCAGGTGAAACTTCCCGTAGTAATCTTTGTAGTAATCCACCAGTTTCCCCTGGGAAGAGGGCAGGACAAAAGTAAAGGCTTCGTCTCCCACCTTGCCGGGGGAGAAGGGCGTGGAAACATCCGCCCACACGCTCCCTGCCATAAGAAGCAAGGCGATCATCATGAACAGGGCTTTCTTGGGCATATCTTCTCCTTTCTTTCAAAGAGATGAAAAATCCACTCCGACGTTTTCGAGGTTGAAATGAACTTTGCACCCTCTCTTTGTTTTTGGGACGGAATGAACGGTCCCAGTATAACGTTTATTTTTACCATAAGGGAGCCAATCCAACCAATGGGCAAAACAGTGTATTTTACCGGGGTAAAAACTGTATTTTGTCCGGGCAATGGACGGGATGAAGGGAGTTTCGGCTGCGGTACTCTCAGATCAAGATCTGGACTTCCCGTTCCTCGAACTCCATCTTGGTTCCCAGGGAATTGGAGCAGAAGGCGCAGAGGTACTCGTATTTTTCCCCCTCGGGCAGAATCAAGAGGAGGCGTTTGCGGACCGGGACCGCCCTTTGGCAGCGCGAACAAAAAAGCTCGCTGGCTTCAAACTGGCCGAAAGAAGACTGGGGCCTGCCGGCTGAATTTGGCCGAATGGGATGAAAAGGTTTCTTCGGACTCACTTGGCTCCGACGATGTCGAGATCCATATCCACGTAATAAGTCTGGGGATAAGTCCCCATCTCAGGCTTGATGACCTGTACGGGAGAGGTGGAGACCAGACGGGTGATCTCCGCATTGGGGTCGTTGAGATCCCCAAAGACCATGGCCCCGGTCGGACAAGCCGCTACGCAGGCCGGGGTCTGTCCCTGGTCGATGAGCTTCTGGCAGAAATCGCACTTCTCCACGATGTTATACCGGGGGCTGATGAACCGCACATTGTAGGGACAGGCCGCCATGCAGTAGCGGCAGCCAATACACCGGTGGGGGTTGATCATGACGATTCCATCCTCCGGTCTCTTGTAGGTGGCCTTGACCGGACAAACCGTGGTACAGATGGCCCGCTCGCAGTGGTTGCAGAGGATGGGCAGGAAGGCTTTGCGCACGTAGGGGTACCGGCCCTTTTCGATCTGTTTCACCCAGGTCCTCCAGCATCCCAGGGGGACCTCATACTCCGCTTTACAGGCCACCGAGCAAGTGTGACACCCGATGCACCGGCGAAGATCGATCATCATTGCATATCGCTTTTTGGTGGCCATTCGCTTTCTCCTTTCGGTTCCTTCTCATAACATAAATCGATAAAAAAAAACAACCCCTTTTTTTGTTTTTTTCAATTCTGAAAAGCTTTAATTAACCTTTCATTTCAATAGGTTACAGGAGCATGATGGAGAAAATGGAAAATTCGAAAAGGCAAAAATGAATGAGGGTTCATTGTGGAGGAGTAATTTCCATGGGGTTAACTGCCGGCCTTGCCGGGGAGATATGCCTTTTTACCGGCAGGAAAAAGAGAACCGCCAGGCACCCGGTGAATATGGCCACCCAGAAAGAATACCTGAACGTTCCCGTCTGATCGGCAATGTATCCCCCCAGGGCGGAGGATAGGCCCACGGAGACTCCGTAGAAGATCGTCCAGAACCCCAGAACAGTCCCGGTGGCCTCGCGGGGGAAAAATTCGGCGGCCACGGCCGCGTACACCGGCCAGGCGGCAGCATAAAAGACTCCGAAGACGCAGGCTGCGGCGAAGAGGGAGGACCAACTGTTTCCGGCGCAGAGGATCAGCAGAATGCCTGCGGTCATTCCGGCGTTTATGATCAGGAGGCATTTTTTCCTCCCGATGTAATCCGAGAGAAGGGGAAGGAGGAAGGCTCCGGGGATCCCGCTGAAGGCGATTCCGCTGGCCAGCGTGGCGGCCTGGGCATAGGAATATTTCAACTCCAGGCTCCCGTAAGTCACGATGAAGAGATTGATCAGATAAGCGGTAAAAGCGATGAAGAGATAGGAGACGGCGGCGAGCCAGAGACCGGGCATCCCCAGAAGTCGCCGGTAATGAATCCCTTTTTTCCTTTGAGCCGAATAAACAGGGATAGGGAAGTCCTCTCCTCCTCCCCAGGGATTCAGTTTCAGGTCGCAGGGCCGGTTGCGCAGCAGGAATCCATTCAGCGGAACCAGAAGGAAAGCCAAGAGAGCGAGGATGAACCAGCAGGCGCGCCATCCATAACCCGCCACCACGGGAGGGACGACAATTCCCATCACCCCGTACCCGATGGCGTAGCCGACGGACAGGATTCCCAGCGCCAGACCCCTCCGCTTGGCGCCGTACCATCGCTGGACCAGGGCGACCACCGGAGTCCACATGGCGGAGGCCCCGACTCCCACGATGAAAAAAGCCAGACAGGCCTGAAAAAGGGACTCGGGCCTGCCCATGAGATATGTCCCCGTGGCGAGGATCGCCGAACAAACGGTCAGAAGGATCCGCGCGTTGAACCGGTCCACGGCGAAACCCATGATGGGGGAAAAGATGGTGTAGGCCAGGTAGAAAGAGCTGGCGATGGCTCCAGCCTCGGCTTTGGTGATCTGGAGGGACTGGATCATTTCCGGCATGAGGATTCCGTAGCCCAGGCGGATGCTGTAATGGATGAAGATGGTGGCGAAGGAAGCCGTGAGAATGAACCAGGCCCAATGGATGCGGGAGGTCATGAGACGGGGTCCCCGGGGGAAGGTGCAACGCCAGCAGGGGTCCCCCGGTTCCCCCGTTTTCCCTTCTTCCGAAACCTGCGGATTCTCTTCCGGCGGGAGAATTTTTTATCCGCCGGGGGGCATAAAAAACGGGAGGGTTCCTCCCCCCGAAGGCCCGCTCCCAGCTCGAAAAGGCGGAGGGCTCGATAAAAACTGGGCCTCCGGGCCCATCGCCAGGGAATTTTTCCCGGAGGGGGAAACTGGTGAAGGATGCGCTGGCCGGCGAGAAGCTGGGTGGCCGCTTCCCGGGAGTGGCGGGTGAACAAAAAAGGCCCCAGGGTATGGATCAGCCACTCCCTCACTTTCAGCTCGAAATCGGCCTGGCCTTTGCGCCCTCCGGGAAATTCATCCGGAGGGCAGAAGAATTCGAGAAAGGGAAGAAGGAAGAGAGCCAGGCAAAAGTCATCGGAAGCGGCATTCTCCGACAGGTGCAGGCGGTCCAGAACCTCCAGGGAACCCAGAACATATTCTTTCCGCTTGCCATCCTGGAGCGGGCCGGCGAGCGACGGGAACAGGACGAAGAGCATTCCCGTTTCGAGCATGCGCTGGATTGATTCCCGGGCTGCTCCTTCCCGCAGCTCCCGGAGAAATTCGTCGCGAAGCCGGGCCGGGGAGCAAAGGCGCAGCCGATCCACGTGGGTGAGCAGGGACCGGTAGGTATTTTCCTCGATGGAGAAACCGGTCCGGGCAGCATGGCGGATGACCCGGATCATCCGCACCGGGTCCTGGACGAATTTTTCCTCCGGGTCGCCGATGCAACGGATGATCCCCCTGCGGAGGTCTTCCAGGCCCCCCACGTAATCCACCAGGGAGAAATCGGCGATGTTGTAAAAAATGCCGTTGATGGTGATATCCCGGCGCAAGGCGTCTTCGGCGGGGGTTCCGAAGGTGTTGTCGGAATGGGGAGAGGGGTTGGGAGTCTGCTCATCGAATTCCGAGCGCCTCCGGAAAGTGGCAACCTCGATATATTTTCCGCCGGGGAAATAAACGTGGGCCAGGCGGAACCGGCGGCCGATGAGGCGGGAATTCCGGAAGAGGTCCCGGATCTGACGGGGATGAGCATCGGTGGCCAGGTCGAAATCTTTCGGGGTCTTGCCCAGGAAAAGGTCGCGGACGCACCCCCCCACCAGGTAGGCCATAAAGCCGTGATGGTGAAGACGGTAGAGAATCTTCAAAGCATCCGGGTCGATGTCCTTGCGGGAGATGGGGTGCTCCGGGCGGGAAATAATGCGGGGCAAAACGGATTCGTCCATACCCCTTATTTATTGACGATTCAGGGGGGTTTTGTCAAGAAGGCTTTCGATTGCGCCCCTGAACCACGTTGGGTTCAGGGCAGCCCTGCACTCAACGTAGTGCCGGGCGGATTGCGGGATGGGGAATAAAAAGGGGAAAATAATTCGAGGTGGGGCGTAGGGGCGCGAGGCCGCGCGCCCGATGGGGCTTTGAAGCAAAAAAAGTTCAAACCGGAAATCGGTTCTGGTATAGTGGGAGAAAAGCAGAGGGCAGAGAGCATGGAGCGAAGAGGAAGAGGCCGGATCATGGCAGCGGGGTGCAGAAAGGCGGGTCTGGGGCGAAAGAACCGGGTCTTTCGCGCTATGCGCTATGCCCTATGCGTTTTCTTGGCGTTTTCCTTTTCGGCCGGCTGTGCCGCGCAAAAGCCCAGCCTGGTGGTTCATTCCTACCCCTTCAACCCCGAGGGAAAAACCGTCCTGGTGCAGCATTTTGCCCTCAACCCGGAGATCTCCACCGGCCTCAACCGGGGGGCGGTGCAGAGGTTCGGAGAGCTGATCGCCCTGGATATCCAAAGGACCCTCACGAACGCGGGCTTTCGGCACCCTTTGGTCATTGACCCGGGCGAACCGGCCAAGGGGGATTTCCTGATCAAAGGCACCCTCACCCGGGTTCACGGGGGGGATGTCCGGGAGAGGAGGTGGTTCCAATCCTTCGGGTATGGAGCCACCGAGGTTCGGGCGGTGGGTGAGGTTGTGGACTTGGCCTCCTCCCGATCGGTGGCCGCCTTTTCCCTGGTCAAACAGTCTTCCTATACCTGGTTGGATAACGAATCCGCGGTCCGGGAAAACCTGAGGGAGCTCGCCCGGGAAATCGCCGCCATCCTCATCGAGGCAAAGCAATAGGAGAATGCCTTCATTGCCTCAAGTGCACTCAAGGGCCCCAAGTTGAAAAGACGATCTCGCAAGTTGTCGGTTCCCCGCCGCCCGGTAAAAACAAAACCGGGCAACCGGCAATCCCGCTCCGGGCGGGACAACCGGCAACACGTTTATTCGCATGCACCCCTGAACTATTTTCCTTCCTCCCGCTTCAGCACGCCCATGGCGACGGTGGAGTGGGCGAAAGCTCCCCCGGCTCTCAGCGCGGCGGCGACGAAGATGGCTTCGGCGATCTCCTGATCGGTCGCCCCTTCCTTTTTGGCCGCCTTGACATGGGCCTCGATACAATAAGGGCATTGCGTGGTGTGGGCGACGCCGACGGCGATCAGTTCCTTGATTTTCCGGGGCAGGGTGCTCTTCTTCTCGAAGACCTCTGCGTTGAAGGTGATGAATGCCTGGAACATGTCCTTCTGGGCTTCCATCAGGTCCTTGTAATGCTTGCGCGCGTCGAGGGAATAAAAATACTCGCTCATGGGATTCTCCTTTCTGAGTTGGGGGATTCAGACGAAGGATATATATATCTTAAAAAACCGGGCTCAACAACCATTATTCCTAATCGAGCCAAGCCGGAAGCAAATAGAAAATTGCGGGTCCCTTTTCTGGGAAAAAGCAAGCTTGTGACCCGGAAGCAAGGGCGTTACGGGGAAAAAGCATCGGCGGGAAAAGCAATTTAATCAGAAATCACCCCGTGCTTCCGCAAAGCGAGGCGGGCCACCGGGCGCCCCTACAACGGACTAACTCTGTTCTTGGGGGAAAGAGAGGCTTGCCCGCCCGGTCTGAGAAGCGAAGCGCGCCCCATGATTTTTGCGCGTAACGCCCTTGCTTTCGGCTCGGGCACCGCCTGAAATTCAATAGGGCCCACGCATTTCGCCGGAAAGTGTGGGGGCAAGAATTTGATTCGTCTTGACAGGAAAGCGAATAAAGGCTAGTGATAGTTCTATAGCCAAATTCTGTCGAGTCCAAGGGGAAAAAATTGCCATGAGAGAAAAGGTCCTTTCTTTGAGCGAGGCGGCGGGCTGGATTCCAAACGGAACCCTCCTCGGCTTTACCTGCCAGTTCCTGGAAAATGCGCCCATGGCCCTGATCCGGGAGGTGGTACGGCGGAAGACCCGCAACTTGCGAGTGGCCACGTTGCCCGGGGGCGGTTTGCACGTCGATTTCTTGATCGGAGCGGGAGCGGTGGAGGCATATGAGACCTGCCATTGTTCCCTGGGCAATTATGGACCGGCTCCAAACTTCCAGAGAGCCCTCCGCCTGCGCTCCATCCAGATGAAGGACAGCACTTGAGGGGTGATGTATTCCATGGTCCAGGCTGGATCCATGGGCCTCCCCTATATCGCCGTCCGTGGTCTTCTGGGAAGCGATATCTTAAAGCACCGCCAGGACCTCAAGGTCGAGGAAAACCCTTTCAACCCGGGGGAAAAGATCGTCGTCGCCCGGCCCATTCGACCGGATGTGGCCGTTTTCCACGCCCTGAAGGCGGACCGCTGGGGGAACGCCGTCATCGCCGGTCTTCGGGACGACCTGATGATGGCCCGGGCTTCCCGGCGGGTGATCGTCACCGCGGAAGAAATCGTGGATCATGCGTTGAACCTGGAGGACGCCCTGCATAATACCTTTCTCCCGGCCATGGACGTGGACGGGGTGGTTTCCGCGCTTTTCGGGGCCCACCCCTGCGGCTGCGGGCTCTCCTACCCGGTTGATGAGCTTCGGTTGAAAGAATACCTGGAGGCGGCGAAAAGCGAGAGCACGTTCCGGGACTACCTGGAAAAATACGTTTTCACCTTGGGCGGCCATCAGGAATACCTGCGGCGGGTGGGGTTAACCGCGATCGCTTAGGGGCTTCTCAAATATAAGAATCAACTTCCACGTGGAGCCGAGGCCCGGACCGATGGGCGCCGCCAAAATCCGGCGGGTGAAAGCCTCTTTCGTCCGCGATCCGCGGGATTCCGCAAAGGAACGCCGGCTCAAAGGCTACGCCTTCGTAAGATCCGTAGGGGCGATTCATGAATCGCCCCTACATTGGCGGTATGCGTCGTAAGATCTCCGTGGGCTCAGGAGGCACCACCGCCTATTTTGTCCCGCCGAGGCGGGAAGCGGTCCGGGCCTCGGCTCCTGGCAACAGGGTCCGGCCGGACCCCACGCAAGTCCGTAGCCAAGTTCCTGACTTAGAAAGAGGAAATGGAGATAATCATGGGTGAACCGTTTTTGGAATACACCCCGGAGGAATTGATGGCCGTGGTGATCTCCCGGGAAGTCCGGGATTACGAGAACGTGGGTGTGGGGGCTGTCTCTCCGATTCCCGCTTCAGGATGCATTCTGGCCGAACATCTCCAGGCTCCCCATATCAACCTGATGATTCTGGATAGCAAAGAATATTATCCTTTTCCCGGAGGCTCGAGTGAGCTCCACTTCCTCGCCCAGCGGGGCGACCTGGATTTGTTCTTTCTCAGCGGGATCCAGATCGACAGCCGGGGGAACATCAACCTCCATGTCCTCGGGGATTATCAATCGCCGCAGATGCGCCTCCCCGGCGCCTACGGGTCGGCCATGCTGTATTACATGGCCCACCGGGTCATCCTCTTTCGCACCGAGCATACCAAGCGCACCTTCGTAGAAAAAGTGGATTTCATCACCGCCCCCGGGATCACCCCGGCCAACGTCCACCGGGAGGGAGGCCCCACCAAAGTGGTGACCCCCAAGGCCATCCTGGCCTGGGATCGACAGGGCGGCAGCTGGTTGCTGGAAGCCGTTCATCCCGGTTCGTCGGTAGAGGAGGTAAGAGAGAACACCGGTTTTGAATTGGCAAAGGCCAGCTCCTTCCAGATGACTCCTCCCCCCACGGAAAAAGAACTCACCACCCTCCGGACGGCGGTGCGGGAGAAGCTGAAGCGGATCTACCCGGATTTCGCCGAGAAAAAAATCCAGAACTGATCGTTACTCGTTATTCGTTATTGGTTATACGTTCGTGCAGCTACTTGTGGGTCACTGGAGAACCGGAACGAGTAACCAGCGGCGTATAACGAATGACCAATAACGGATAACGTTTTTATACGAGGTTGGCCGCCCGGCGGGCGGCGATCTGGACCGGGTCCCAGACCCCGGAGAAGGGCGGTGAATACCCGAGGTCCAGGTTGATCAGATCTTGCACGGTGAAACCCGCGTGGAGGGAAGCGGCCAGAGCGTCAATCCGTTTGCCCGCTCCCTCACGGCCCACAATTTGCCCGCCGAGCAGGCGGCCGGTCCCTTTTTCCGCCAGGATTTTCACGGTCATCGGTCCGGTTCCGGGGTAGTACCGGGCGCGGGTGTGAGCGACAATTCTGGCGGCGGCAAAGAAAAGCCCCTGTTCCTGAATTTCTTTTTCCTGCAGACCCGTCCGGGCCACCTCCAGGGAGAAGACCTTGACCATCGCGGTTCCCACCACCCCGGGGAAAGTGGCCTGCCCTCCGGCGATGTTGATTCCCGCCACCCGGCCCTGTTTGTTGGCCACGGTACCCAGGGCAATGTATAACGGGCGGCGGCTGACCAGGTGAAAAGTTTCGACGCAGTTTCCCGCGGCCCAGATCCTTTCCAATTCGGTTTGCATCCGGTCGTTCACTTTGATTCCGCCGGTCTGGCCCACGGGAATTCCCGCTTCTCGAGCCAGCGCAGAGTTCGGCCGGACTCCCAGTGCCAGGATCACGAAATCGGCGGGAAGGGTGCGCCGGTCGGTAACCACCCCCCGCACTTTCCCTCCGCGGACTTCGAGACTCATCAGGGACTCGTTCAGATAAAGCTTTAGCCCGGCTTCCTCCAGGGGCTTGAACAGGAGGGAGGCCATGTCCGGGTCCAGGGTGTTCATGACCTGGGGGGTTTTCTCCACGATGGTTAAGCCGATTCCCCGGCGGGCGAGGTTTTCGGCCATTTCCAGTCCGATATAACCGCCCCCGATGATGACAATTTGCCGGGGGTTCTTTTCATCCACCGCCCTTCGGACTTCGATCCCGCTCTGCAGGGTGTTGAGTTCATAAACACCCTGGGCATCGATTCCGGGGATCGGAGGCCGAATGGAGGCGGCTCCCGTGGCAATGAGCAGCTGGTCAAAGGGCTCCTTCCAGGCCTTGCCGCTATTCAGGTCTTCCCCCTGCACTTCCCTTCGGCGAAGATCGATCCCGGAGATTCTTTGAAAAACCCGGGCATCGATCCCTTGTTTCCTGAAGGCCTCGGGAGAGCGCACCACCAAAGCCTTGGCATCATCGACAACCCTGCCGATGTAGTAGGGAACCGCTCAGGCGGAGTAGGAGACATGGGGACTTTGTTCAAAGGCGAGGATCTGCAGCTTGGGGTTATGGCGCCCCGCCTGGGAAGCGGCGCTCATCCCGGCGGCGTTTCCGCCGATCACGATCAATCGTTCTTTGGCCATGTTTCAAATTCCTCCTCTTCCTCCTACTGGGCGAAAGATGCGATCGTCGCCCGACTCCCGAGGAATTCCCTTAGATCCGCCGGACGAAGGACCGCCTGGCAGCCCCATTGGCCGGCGCTAATGGCAATCTCAGGCAGGCCCAAAATGGATTGCTCCAGGATCACCGGGAGGGGGCGGGGCGTTCCGATGGGGCTGACCCCACCGATAAAGTAACCGGTGATTTTGTGGACTTCTTCTCTCTTGGCCATATCCACCGTCTTCTCGCCGATCGCTCTGGCCAGGTTTTTCAGGTTGACCTGGCGGTCCCCCGGGCACAGGGCCAGGTAGTACTTATTCGAGGCCCCCTGCACGAGAAGGGTCTTCACGACCCGGGCCAGGGGGAACCCGGTCTCCCGGGTGACTTCCTCCGCGGATTTTTCCTCGGCCTTGAAGGTCATCACCCGGTAGGGAATCTTGGCTTGAGACAGCTCCTTCAGGGCGCGGGTAAAAGCCGTGCCTTTGATTTTAAGCGATGCAATCATTTTTCCCCGATTCCAATTTACCTTTTTTCCTTCCTTCGACTCAAGGTGAAAGTTCTGGTTTCGAGTTAACAGGTTAATCCCTTGGCAGTTAAATGGTCCACAAGAGGGTCACAAACTGTAGGGGCAACCCCCGGTGGTTCCCCTGCTTGCAGGGGGCCACAGGGGGCCGCCCCTACAATATCCTGTTTCCCTCTGGCTTGGCCGGGTTAGGATGGGGATAGGCCAGGAACTTGAGATCTGAAACCCGCAACCTGAAACTCAGATTTAGCGAAAAGGATCCCGGAAACCCAGGAGGTCCACTTCTCCCACGCCTTTGCCCTGACAAAGAACCTTAAAAAGGGATCCCATGCCTCCGGGAATCGATAGATTCCTCATGGCCAGTTTGTTCTTCCAGAAAGCGGGGTCGGAAGAGGAAGTCGAATCCTTTTCCAGTTTTTCCAGGTCCCGGAGCAATCCCAGAGAGACCAGGAACCGGAATTGCTCCGCATAACCAGCTTTTTTCCAACCCAGGGCTTCCCCTTTCTGCATCAGCGCGGTGAAGTTCACGTGGGCGGTCATATCCTGAAACCCGATCCTATCAAAAGGATCGGGAGAAGTGGTATGGCGAAAATAGCAGAGCAGCGTTCCATCCCGGCGGTCGGGGTGGTAAAGCTCGGCCGCTTCGTACCCGTAATCGATGGTCAGGACAAATCCCCGCAGGAGGGCCCGGTTCACCCCTTCCAGCCATTCCAATGCTTTCAAATTCGCTTCCGCCCGCTGTCCTTCTTCCAGCGGAGCCCCATACAGGAAGAAATATTCTTCCAGGGCCGGACTGGAGGGATCCCCCAGGATCTCTTCGAAAGACCGGCCTCGGCAGCCCACGTAAATTTCCCGGAGCGTCCCGCCCTCCTGCCGGACCAGGTGGACAGGAAAGGCGTCGATCAGTTCATTGGAGAGAAGGCATCCCGAGAAAAGATAAGATCCGTTCAAAAACTCCCCCGGGTCCATCCATTGCACTTTTCCTGGGGCCAGAAAGGGGGCGAGGAGCACTTTCTGCTTTTCCACCGCGGGGCGGCTGATCTCCGCCAGGACATAGACCAGGGCCCGGTAGAAATCTGGAAGCCGCTCACGGCAATAATCCAGGATGTCCAGGCCCAGAAGCCCTTTTCCTCCCCCCATTTCCACGAGGGTAAAGGGGGAAGGAGTCCCCAGGATCTCCCACATCTGGTGGAACTGCCGGGCCAGGAGCTGCCCGAAGGCGGCGTGGACATGAGGGCTGGTGTAGTAATCACCTTCCGGTCCGGTCCGCTCCCGGGGGGAGAAGTAATAACCTTCCCGGGGATGGTAGAGGACCAGGTCCATGAATTCAGCAAAGGGGATCTGGCCCCGCTCGCGGATGCGGTCCCGGAGGATCTTCAACAATTCCTTATTTTCTGGGCCTGCCATGTGTGGTATTATAACCCAATTTCAATTCAAAAAGTGTCGAGCCCCGGTTTTCGGGTTTCGCGTCCAGGGATTCGCGGGACCGTGCCTTGGGGGAATGAGAAGGGCTGGAATTGAATCTCGGGGGGGCAAGGATTAGAATAAGAAATGGGTGTTTCCCATGATCTGCCGGGGTGTCTTGCTTCAAGGAGA
Source organism: Deltaproteobacteria bacterium SM23_61 (assembly GCA_001304105.1). GTDB lineage: Bacteria > Desulfobacterota > SM23-61 > SM23-61 > SM23-61 > SM23-61. Next base: position 18,791 of record LJUR01000004.1, on the reverse strand, counting down.
TCGATATGGCTGAAGATGACGAGAAGAATTCGAATGAGGTCTTTAAGAGGAAAATGAAATCCTTTTTCTTCCCCCCGGATCCGAAGAAGAGGAAAGAAAAACTTCCGCCGAAGGCCCACTTCAGCATCTGGTATTTCCTGATCATCTTCCTCCTAATCAGCGTGATCCAGAATTATTTCCTGGCCCCCCGGGTGGAGAATATCCCTTACAGCAAGTTTAAACAGGCTGTGGCCGAGGGGCAGGTGAACAACCTGGTCATCGGGCCCGACAAGATCAACGGGAAACTGAAGGCCAAGGGGGACCAGGTGGAGCAGAATTTTGTTACCATCCGGGTGGAAGACCCCAACCTGATCAAGGAGCTGGACGAACGCAAGGTGAGCTACAGCGGGCTTTATGAGAGCAAGCTGCTGGCCAACATCCTGTCCTGGGTGATCCCCCTGGCCATCTTCTTCCTAATCTGGCGTTACGCCATGAAGAGGATGGGACCGGGGTACGGGGTCATGTCTTTCAGCAAAAGCAAGGCCAAGGTCTTCGCCGAGAGTGAAACCAAAGTGACCTTTGCCGATGTGGCCGGGATCGAAGAGGCCAAAGAGGAACTCCAGGAGGTGGTGGAGTTCCTGAGAAACCCGGGGAAATTCCAGAGGCTGGGGGGAAGGATTCCGAAGGGGGTTCTCCTCCTGGGGCCCCCGGGTACCGGGAAGACTCTCCTGGCGAAGGCGGTGGCCGGGGAAGCGGGGGTTCCTTTCTTCAGCATCAGCGGATCGGAATTCGTGGAGATGTTTGTCGGGGTGGGGGCGGCGCGGGTCCGCGACCTCTTCTCCCAAGCCACCCAGAACGCGCCCTGCATCATCTTCGTCGATGAGCTGGACGCGCTGGGGAAGGCCCGGGGAATCAACGTGATGGGCGGCCACGACGAGCGGGAACAGACCCTCAACCAGCTGCTGGTGGAGATGGACGGGTTCGAATCGAACAAGGGGGTCATCATCATGGCCGCCACCAACCGGCCCGAAATCCTCGACCCCGCCCTGCTGCGCCCGGGGCGTTTTGACCGCCAGGTTCTGGTGGACCGGCCGGACATCAACGGACGGGAAGCGATCCTGAAAATCCATTCCCGCAAAGTCGTGCTCTCCCCGGAAGTGGACCTAAAAAAAATCGCCGCCCGGACCCCCGGGTTCGTGGGAGCAGACCTGGCCAACCTGGTGAACGAAGCGGCCCTCCTAGCGGCCCGGAAGAACAAGGAGGCGGTGACTTCGGCGGAGTTTGACGAGGCCATCGACCGGGTGGTCGCCGGGCTGGAGAAGAAGAAGCGGGTCATGAGCCCCAAGGAGAGGGAAATTGTCGCTTACCATGAATCCGGCCACGCCATTGTCGCCGAGTCGGTGGAGCATGCCGACTCCGTGCACAAGATCACCATCATCCCCCGGGGGGTGGCCGCCCTGGGTTACACCCAACAGCAGCCCACCGAAGACCGCTACCTGATGACCAAGTCGGAACTGCTGGACCGGATGGCGGTGCTCCTGGGAGGGCGGGTGGCCGAGGAACTGGTCTTCGGGGAGATCTCCACCGGGGCCCAGAACGACCTGCAGCGGGCCACGGACATCGCCCGCTCCATGGTGACCGAGTATGGAATGAGCGAGCGCCTGGGGCTCGTGACCTATGAGCGGGAGCGCCGCCCCATGTTCCTCCCGGAAAGTTTCACCCCCGGCGGCAAGACGTACAGCGAGGAAAAGGCGGCGGAAATCGACAAAGAGATTTCCGGGGTCGTCGAGGAGACCCATCAGAGGGTCCAGAAAATTCTAGGGGCAAGGCGGGAGGTCCTGAACCAGCTGGCCAAGCTCCTGCTGGAAAAAGAGATCGTTCAGGGAGAGGAAATGAGAGCCCTCATGGGCAAGGGGCAAAAGAAAGGGCAAGGCTGAGGTTGAGGTCAAGGTAAAAAAACAGGTTAAAGTTCAGGTTAAGGTCGAGTAACCAATATCTTTCCTTGACCTTAGCCTCAGCCTTAACCTTGCTTTTAGTCCTTCCCGCAGACGGAGGCAATTTTCGGGGCTCCGGAAAAGAATCCCTAGATAGGAGAAAGTGACGCCCGGACGCAGGTAAAACCGGCGGAGGATTCTTCCGTAAGCCTTCTCCAGATCTGCGCAAGTCAAGGCCCTGGGCCGGAGGAGGCAGTTCAGGGCATTCATCCTTTCCCAGTCTTCCACAAAGTCCTTCGACCCTCTCACTTCTTGGTAGATTTCGGTTCCCGGGTAAGGAGTGAAGAAAGAAAGATTGATCTCATCCAGCGGGCTCCTGGCTATGAAATCCAGGGTTTGGCCCAGGGTCTCTTCCGTTTCCTCGGGGTATCCGATCATGAAGAGTCCCTTGGCCCGGATGCCCGCCTCTCTCGTCCAGCGGACCGCCTGCTCCGCCTGCTCCAGGGTGATCCCTTTCCGGATCCGGTCCAGGACCTTCTGGGACCCGCTTTCGATCCCATAGCTGATCATCCAGCATCCCGCTTTCTTCATCAGCCGCAGAAGGTCCGGATCGACTGAATCCACACGGGCATCGCAGTTCCACCGAATTCCCAGATTCCCGGAAGCCAGTTTTTCACCCAGCCGCACCAGGCGCGGCCGGAAGGCGGCAAACTGGTCGTCGGTGAAAACCAGGTGGCGGATTCCGTATTGCCGGCGGAGAAAGGAAATTAGTTCCCATAGATAGTCTTCGGAGAAGTACCGGTACCGGTTTCCGAATACCGACCGGTCGCAGAAGGTGCAGGCCTGCGGACATCCCCGGGAAGAGATCAGGGACGCAGCCGGTCCTCTTGGGTAATTCAGAAAAGGGGGGTGGTAGTCCCGGGGGAATTCGGGCAGGAGGTCAAACGCCGGGAAGGGGAGGGCGTCCAAATTTTCGATGAATTTCCGGCGGGGCTTGATCCGGATGGCCTCTCCTTCCCGATAGACCACGCTCTCCACGCGGGAAGGATCTCTGTTCCCCTCCAGGGCCTCCAAGAGGTCCAAGAGGGCTGTCTCGCCCTCTCCCAGGATACCAAAATCAAAATCCGGGAAGCGGCGGAAAGCGTCTTCCGGAAGGGCGGTGATATGGGGGCCGCCGGCCAGGACCAGGGCCTTCGGGCTCCGCTCCTTCACTGCACGGGCAATCTTCGCCGCGTTTCCCACCGCGGCCGTGGTGCAGCTGAAACCGACGTATTTGGGCCTCTGCCGGAGAATCGCATCCACGGTGCGGGAGAAAGATAATCCCAGCGAGGCGCTTTCCACGATGCTTACCGGGAATCCGGCTTTCCCAAGGACTGCAGCCAGGCTCAATATGCCCAGGGAGGGCAGATTCCCGGTGAAAGGACGCAGATGATTCTTCTCCGGGGACCAGAAGGAGTAAGGGGGATTGACCAGGACGATCGGGTTCATAAGCAAAGCAGCCCATGAAAAAATCAGCGGTCAGCGATCAGCTTTCAGCTAAAAATTAGCTTCAAAGGGCTCCTGCGGATTGCTGACTGCCGAAAGCTGATGGCTGATAGCTTTCTTAGTTCACTTCCAGCGCCTCCACCCGGAATTCTTTTCCCGAAATCAGCTGGGTGTCCTTGCTCCGGCAGGAGGGGCACTGACTCTCCCAGGTGGCCCGGTCCAGGGGAAAGACGAAGGAGCACGACTGGCACTGGAGTTTTGCCGGAATCCGGGTGATCCGCAGTTTGGCCCCCTCGGCCATCGTTCCCTTGCTCACAAAGTCGAAATACCGCTGGATCCACTCGTCATCAAAATCGGTGATTTCACCGATCTGTAACTGGATGGCCACGATCTGTTTGGCCTGGTTGTTCCGCGCGTACTCGAGGGAGATATCCAGGATACTTTGGGTCACAGAGAGCTCATGCATCAGCATACCTCTGACACTGTCGCTGTCCACTCTTTGCGAATTTCGATATTCAGATTTCAAATCTTGGACCCTGTCCATTAAAACAAGAACCCCCCCTCGAATCAAGAAGAAAAGAGGAAAAGAGTCAAACCGGTTTGGGCGGGGAACTGGCATCCCCGGGGAAAAAGTATTATAATAAAAATAATGAAATAAGCGAAAGCGAGGATCAGCCAATCACCATGGAAAAAGATATAGATATCAAAGAGGTCCAGAAAGACCTCAGCGATTACCTGGCGAAAAAGTACGGGCGGAAGATCCAGTTCGCCGGATTTGGCCCCATTCCCGAACCGGCGGGGGAAAAGATTGGGGAGGGAGAAAGGGAGAAACCGCCGGATCTTACGGCGATTCGTTTCGACATGAGGCCCGAGGATCTCAAGGCCTACCTCGATGAGTACTTGGTCAAACAGGATGATGCCAAAGAAGTCCTGGCCACCAAGATCTGCACCCATTTCAACCGGATCCGGATGACGGAGATGAGCCGGAAGACCAGGCAACAGGAAAGCGTCGGGGAGATCAAGAACAACATCATCATGATCGGGCCGACGGGAGTGGGAAAGACTTTCCTGGTCAAGCTCATCGCCCGGAAGGTCGGGGTTCCCTTCGTCAAGGGGGACGCCACCAAGTTCAGCGAGACGGGCTACGTGGGCGGAGATGTGGAAGACCTGGTGCGGGACCTGGTCTATGAAGCCAAAGGGAACGTCGAACTGGCCCAGTACGGGATCATTTACCTGGACGAAGTGGACAAGATCGCGGCTTCTCCCAGCCTGGTGGGGCCGGATGTGTCCCGCTCGGGGGTGCAGCGGGCCCTGCTGAAACCCATGGAAGAGACCGAGGTGGAATTGAAGGTTCCCCACGATCCGGTTTCCCAGATGGAAGCGCTCATGGAATTCCAGAAGACCGGGAAGCGGGAGAAGAAGAAGATCAACACCAAGCATATTCTCTTCATCATGAGCGGGGCTTTCAACGGCCTGGATGAGATCGTGAAGAAACGGCTCAACCGGCAGGGGATCGGGTTCGGGGCCGAGATCCGGTCCAGGGATGAAAAAGTCCAGTTCCTCAAGAAGGTCAAGGCGGAAGATCTCATCGAATACGGGTTCGAGTCGGAGTTCATCGGCCGCCTCCCCGTGGTCACCGTCTTCGAGCACCTGGAGGTGGAAGACCTCTACAAGATCCTCCGAAACCCCAAGAGCTCCGTCGTCATCGGGAAGAAGCGGGACTTCAAGGCCTACGGAATCCACCTGCTTTTCGAAGACGATGCCCTCCGGCGGATCGCGGAAAACGCCCTCCAGGAAAGGACCGGAGCCCGCGGACTGGTGAGCGCGATGGAACGGGTTCTCCTGAAATTCGAGCATACGCTTCCGTCCACCAGCATCCGCCATCTGCTGGTGACCCGGGGGATGGTGGACGACCCCGCGGGGGAACTCAAGAAGATGCTGGACTGTCCGGACGACCCCGGACGGGAAGAGGCCTTCCGCCGCCTCCTGGCGGAGGAGGGAAAAAATCTGGAAGGGTTGCTTTGCCAGAAGGCAGCCGAATGGCAGGAGCGCTTGGGGATTCGCTTTTCCGACCAGCGGATCCAGCTCATCACCCGGCGTTCCGTGGAAACCCAGGCCGATGTGGACGGCGTCGTCGAAGAGATCCAGGCGATCCGACAGACGGCGGCGGAATTCGCGGAGCAGTTCTCCCGCCGGAACGACCTGGGGATGGCCTTCACCGAGGAAGCCATCGACCGGCTGGTGGAAAAAACTTGGCAGGAGGGCCAGGACCCCGCGGATTATCTTGGGAAAAGCTTTCAGAACTACGAGCACGGGTTGAAGCTCATCCGGGAAAAGACGGGCAGACGGGAATTCCTGATTTCGGCCGAGGGGATGGAAAACCCCGAGCAGTTTTTGAACGCCATGATTCAAGAAACCTATCGCCGCGAGTGAGGATATGGCCAAGAGAGATTATTACGAAATCCTGGGAGTCAAGAAAAACGCCACCGAAGAGGAGATCAAGAAGGCCTTCCGCAAGCTGGCCATGAAGCATCATCCGGACCGCAACCCCGGGAACAAGCAGGCGGAAGAACGGTTCAAAGAGATCAACGAGGCCTACGCGGTGCTGAGCGACAAACAGAAGCGCCAGCAGTACGATCAATTCGGGCCTTCGGGTTTCAGCCAGCGCTTCTCCCAGGAGGACATTTTCCGAGGGTTCGACATCAGCGATCTGCTCAAAGACTTGGGCTTTTCCTTCGGCCGAGCCGGGGGCGGCAGCAGCCGGCGCGGGAGGACCCAGTACGGGGGGTTCGAAGACATTTTCGGCGGTTTTGGAAGGGGCCAGGCCGGGGGAGCCCCGACCGGGGATTTCCGGGATATCTTCTCCGGGGGCGGCTTTCGGGATCAGAGGCCCTTCGGCCAGAAAGGCCAGGATGTCGATTCGGAACTGCACCTTTCTTTCGACGAAGCGGCCCGGGGCACGGAGAAAAAGGTGAAGTTGTCCAAGGGGAACCGAATCGAAGAAGTGACCGTGAAGGTCCCCGCGGGAATCGAAAGCGGAAAGAAGCTGCGCCTGGCGGGTAAAGGAATGGAAGGCGTGGGGGGAGGTCAGGCAGGCGATCTGTATCTGAAAGTGAACGTTGCCGAGCACCCGGTTTTCAAAAGGGAGGGAAGCGACCTCCTTGTGGACAAGGAAATCAAAATCTCCGATGCCGTCCTGGGCACTTCCATCGAAGTTCCAACCCTGGAAGGGAACAAACAAATCAAGGTGGCCCCCGGAACCCAGAGCAACAGCCGCATCCGCCTGAAAGGCTTCGGCCTTCCCCGCCTCCAGGGGGGAGGAAAGGGAGACCAGCTGGTCCGCATTCTCGTCAAGTACCCCAGAAACCTGAGCGAAAGACAGAAGAAGCTGATCGAGGAGTTGAAGAAAGAAGGGCTATGAGACAGGTTCGAGGTACGAGGTTCGAGGAACGAGGAAGAGACAAAAACAGGAATTGTTTCTTGGCCCCGAACCTAGTGTCGTGTCCCGAAAATAAGCTACTAAATTCGACCCCTGGTGCCAGGAGCCGAGCGTCGACCCGCTGCGCTTGCCAAAATAGGCGCTGATTCCTCCAGGGCTGACGGAGATTTTACTGTGGATGCTGCCAAAGGGTTCGTTTCCCGGGTACTTACGAAGGCATAGCCTCTGTGCCCGCGTTCCTTTGCGGAACCGCACGAATGCGGGTAAAGGGGGGTTCCGCCCGCCGGATTTTGGCGGCGCGCATCGGTCCGACCCTCGGCTCCACAGGGCGATTGATTGGCATTATTTTCAAGACCCAATACTAGATCCAGGATCCCCGTTCCTGACGCCCGTCTTTCCTGGGGCTAGATACTCAACATTGACCGCTGACCACTGACCACTTATTTGTACGCCGGCTCCCTGTACCCTATCCCCTATCCCCTAAACCCTACACGCTACACGCTACACGCTACACCCTACACCCTATCCCGTGTACCCTGCCCCTCATTTTTTTATGGACATTTCTTTTAGGATTTCTCTACAATCCCCCCAGAAGTACTTTGCCGCAAATTCTATTTCTTGATAAAAATACAGGGATTCCCCCCCTGCATCCTCCCCCTCCCCGTCGAGGGGGAAGGGCAGGGAGGGGGTGAAGAAAGGAGAGCGCCATGCAATACGGACTGACCGAGGAACAGGTGCTGCTGCGCGACATGGTGCGGAAGCTGGCCAAGGAAAAGGTGGAGCCGGGGGCCGGGGCCCGGGACCAGAAGGGGGAATTCAGCTGGGAAATGGTGGAGTTGATCCGGGAAAACGGCCTTTTCGGGGTTGATTTTCCCGAGGAATACGGCGGGAGCGGTGCCGGCCTTCTTTCTTTAATCATTGCCTGCGAGGAGCTTTCCAAGGCAGATGCCGCAGTGGGAATTCTCCCGGTCGGGCAGGAGCTGGGGACCCTACCCATTTTTCTGGCGGGCAGCCCGGAGCAGAAAAAAAAATACCTTCCTCCCTTGGCTTCTGGGGAAAAATTGTCGGCCTTTGCCCTCACCGAAGCGAGCGGCGGGTCGGATGTAGCCGCTTTCCGCTGTAAAGCAGTTCGGAAGGGGGATTCCTATATTCTCAACGGAAATAAAACCTTCATCACCAGTGGTGGGGTGGCTGAAACGGTTACGGTTTACGCCCTTACCGATCCGGCCAAGGGAGGCCACAAGGGAGCGGGGGTCTTTATCGTCGAAAAAGGGACCAAGGGTTTCTCCGTGGGAAAACACGAAGACAAGCTGGGAATCCGATCTTCGGAGACGGTGGAGCTGATCTTCGAGGATTGCATGATACCCGCGGAAAACATCCTGGCCGGGGAGGGCATGGGGTTCGCCATCATGATGAAGACCCTGGACTTCAGCCGTCCGGCCGTCGGGGCTCAGGCTCTGGGGATCGCCGCCGGGGCCTTCGAGTACGCTCTGAATTATTCCAAGGAGCGGGTGGCTTTCGGCAAGCCCATCATCGCCCAGCAGGGAATCTCCTTCAAGCTGGCCGACATGGCCCTGAACATCGAGGCGGCGCGCCAGCTCCTCTACAAAACGGCCTCTGTGCTCCAGGAACTTCCCAAGGACATGTCCCGGATTTCACCGGAGACCATCCGCCTCTCCTCCATGTCCAAGTGCTTCTGCTCGGATACGGCCATGAAGGTCACCGTGGAAGCGGTTCAGGTCCTGGGCGGTTACGGGTACGTGAAGGAATACCCCGTGGAGCGCTTCATGCGCGACGCCAAGATCACCCAGATTTACGAAGGAACCAACGAGATCCAGAGAGTGGTGATCATGTCCACGTACTGAAAGACGGACGCGGGGACACGGAGACGCGGGGACGCGGGGACGCGGAGAAACGGCGACGGAAGGACACGGAAAGACCACGGAAGGTACCCTATCGCTAGTGCCGTGTCCCCAAAATAATAGGCATAAAATTTCTCCTGGAGCCGAGGGTCGGACAGATGCGCGCCGCCAAAATCCGGCGGGAGAAAAGTTTTCTTCCACCGCATCTCCGGGGTTCCGCAAAGGAACGCGGGGAGTGGGCTACGCCTTCGTAAGTACCCGCAAAAAGGACTCTTTGGCAGCATCCATCGTAAGAACCCCGTTGGCTCCGGAGGAAACAACGCCTATTTTGTCCCGCCAGGGCGGGAAGCGGTCCGGGTCTCGGCTCCTGGCACCAGAGTGCGACTTTGTCAGCTTAATTCTGAGACACGACCCTAGAACTGGGGAGCCGTCGCCCCCTCGAGACCTATCTTGGAGAAGTACCAGTAGAAGGCAGCGATCACCAGGGCATGGGTGATCTTCTCCTCCCGGATGAGTTGAGGAATGTCGGCCAGGGGGACAGACAGGACTTCGATGTCCTCGCTGGAGTCCTGCCGGGGAGGAGTCCGGTAGGATATATTCTTTATCAGGTAGGTATGGCAGCGGTTCGTATGCAGGGCGGGGTTCGGATGAACCCACCCCAAAAGAATGGGTTCGTCCCCCTCATATCCGGTCTCTTCCAGAAGCTCGCGAACAGCCGCGCCGGCCGGGCTGTCGCCTTCATCCAGCATCCCGCCGGGAATCTCCAGGGAAAAATCTTTCGTCCCGAAGCGGTACTGTTTGACCAGGATGACCTTCCCGTCTGGCGTCAGAGGAATGACGTTCACCCAGTCGGAGGAGTCGAGAAGATAAAAGTCATGGTCCTTTCCGGTCCGCGGGGAACGATACCCTTCCTGCTTCAGGGTGAAGATCCGGCAGGCATGGATGATTTTGGAGTAGAGGAAGGTCCAGGGATTTGGCATAAAAGCGAGTGATGAGGACTGAGTGCTGAGGACTGAGCAAAAGGGTACAATCTTACTCAGTCCTCAGTCCTCATAACTCAGTCCTATTTATTCTTGGCGTAAAACTCCCGCGCGGCGGCGGCGCCTGCTCCCCGGGGAACCTCGAAGCCCTGTTCCCGAAGGGCCTGCTCCAGAGCGGTGAGGAAATACAGGACATGAGTCTGGTTGGAGCCGTACCCCATTAACCCGACCCTCCAGATTTTTCCTTTCAGTTTCCCCAGGCCGCCCCCAATCTCCAGGTTATTCTCTTCCAGAAGCGTCTTGCGCACCTTGAGGTCGTCGATTCCGTCGGGGATCCGGATGGTATTCAGGGACCAGAGACGATAGGGTTCTTTCACCAGCATCTGAAGGCCCATGGCTTCCACCCCCCGGACCAGGGCCAGATGATTGCGGCGATGGCGTTCATAACGGCGTTCCAGGCCCTCTTCTTCGATGATGCGCAGGGCTTCCAGGAGGGCGTAGTTGAGGGAGCTGGAGGCGGTGTGGTGGTAAGCCCGCTCATTGCCCCAGTACTTTCCCAAAATTTCAGCGTCCAGGTAAAAGCTCAGGACCTTTTGTTTGCGGGCCTTGATCCGCTCCAGCGCCTTCGGGGAAAAGGTGACCGGCGCCAGGCCTGGGGGGCAGCCCAGGCACTTCTGGGTTCCGCTGTAGCAGGCATCGATCCCCCAATCGTCGACTTTGACCGGGTGGCCGCCCAGGGAAGTAACCGTGTCCGCCAGGAGGAGGGTATCGGGGAATTTTTTGAGGACCTGGGAAAGCTCCTCCAGGGGCTGGAGAACCCCCGTGGAGGTTTCGGCGTGAACCAGGGCTAACACCCGGGGCTGAAAAGCCCGGAGTTCTTTTTCGATTTCTTCCCGGTCCAAGGGCTCCCCCCAGGTGGCCGACAGGGTGCGCAGGTTCGCGCCGCAACGGGTGGCGATTTCCACCATGCGCTCCCCAAAGTACCCATGGACGCAGACCAGGACCCGATCTCCGGGCTCCACCACGTTGACGAAAGCGGCCTCCATCCCGGCGCTGCCGGTGCCCGAAACGGGGAGGGTCAAGGCGTTTTTTGTTCCGAAGACATATTGTAACAATGCCTGGATTTTGTTCATAATTTGCAGAAAATCGGGGTCGAGATGGCCGAGTAGCGGTTTGGCCATGGCCATGGTCACCCGGGGATCCACATTACTCGGGCCGGGTCCCATCAGAATCCGGGCGGGAGGATGGAATTCGTTTACCATGATGAAGCCTCCTTGTGCGTTGAGGATGGAATCGGACCTGGACTTTAGGGGAAGGTAACACAGGCTGTTGGGGGAATCAAGAAAATTTGCGGCGGGAAATTCCGATGCCCGCGGAGGGGCCGGCTATTTTTTTTGATTTTTCCAAATAAAAGGTTTGACAAGTTCTGAATTTGTTCTAAAATAGGGGAAATTTTTTGATCTTCAAGGCTAAAGGGGGTGAAGAAAATTGAACAAGGCAGACCTGGTAGTGGAAGTAGCCAAAGTCGTGGGGAGCAAGAGAATGGCGGATCGGGCAATCTCTTGCATGTTGGCGGCAATTAAAAAGGGGATGAAGAAGGGGCAGGCGGTTACCCTCGTAGGCTTTGGGACATTCAGCGTGGGCAAACGCAGAGCCCGGATCGGCAGGAACCCCCAGACCGGCAAAGAGATCAGGATTCCGGCCAAGAAGGTTCCCAAGTTCACGCCCGGCAAAGCTCTGAAGAGCGCAGTGAAATAATTTTTTTGATTTTTGGAGGGGACAGAAGATCATGCCTCCCGAGGATGAAGCTTCCGTCCCCTTTTTGTTTTTCCAATGAAGGCTTGGTCCTTGCCTGAATCGTGGAACCGGGGCGTCAGGGAAAATCTTGCTGCTCCCCCAAGGAGGGTGCAGGGGGCAGGGGGCAGGGGGCAAGGAGCATCAGAAACCGGTTAGGAGTAACGAATAACCAGTAACACCTTTTGCCCAGCCCCCGCTATCCAGGACTCAGCACTCAGCACTGTCTTTCAGCTTGGCCTTGCAGGCCTCGATTCTTTTCCGGACGGCAGGAGCCTTTTCTGCCAGGGCGGGCTTCTCCTCGGCCAATCGCAGATAATCCTCCCAGGCTTTTACCGCCTCCCGCGGGTCGATTTTCTCCAGAACAACGGCGCGGTTGAAAAGCGCCTCGGCGGACTTGGGGTTGAGTTTGATGGCTTCGTTGAAGTCCTGGAGGGCCTGGTCCATCCGCCCCAGAGCCCGCAGGATTTCCCCTCGGTGGTTAAAGAAGTGCGGGTACCAGCGGTTCAGGCGGATCGCTTCGTCAAGGTCCTGGAGGGCTTTCTCCATCTGGCCGGTTGCCCGATAAACCAGTCCCCGGCGGTGGTAGAAATGGTGAGATTCCGGGTCGAGGCGGATGGCTTCGTTGAAATCCTTCAGCGATCGCAGCAGCCGGCCCAGGGCGGCGAAAGCGTTCCCCCGGTTGAAATAGGCCTTGGAATATGAAGGGTTCAGGCGGATGGCTTCATCGAAATCCTGGATGGCTTCATCCAGTTTCCTCAACATTTGATGCGCCAGCCCCCGGTTGTAGGAAATCTTAGCATTAGTGGGATCCAGGCGGATGGCTTCGGTGAAGTCCTCGATGGCCTTTTGGTGGTCTCCCAACGCTCCATACACCAGACCCCGGTTGTTGTGGGAATCAGCATCTTTGGGATTCAGCCGGATGGACATGTCAAAGTCCTGGATGGCCTTTTCAGGCTGCCCCAGGGCCCGGTAGACCAGCCCGCGGTGGTTGTAGGCGAAGGGATACCAGGGGTGGAGCTGGATCACCATGTCGAAATCCTTCACCGCCTGTTCGTATTGTCCCAGGGCCCGGTACACCAGCCCCCGGTTGTTGTAAGCATGGGGATACCAGGGGTCCAGTTCGATGGCTTTGTCGTAATCTTTCAGGGCCTGTTCATGCTGCCCCAGGGCCCGGTAGGCCGTACCCCGGTTGTTGTACACTTTGGAGTCCTGGGGATTGAGACGCAGGGCCTCATCGTAGCACTGAATGGCCTCCCGGTAATGGCCCAGCTTGTCCAGGGAGACCCCTTTGTTCAGGAGCTCCCAGGCTTCCAGGTGTTCTCCGCTCTCTTCGACCTTCACGTATTCATCCGTCAGGGCATGGTAAAAATCTTGCAGTTCATCCTGAATTTCCTTGAAGCCCGGGTAGCGTTTGTCCGCCTTTTTCTCCAGGCACTTCAGGATGAGGGCGTTGAGCGTCTTGGATATGCCGGGAATCGGCTGGGGATGGCTTTCCAGGTGTTGCCTCCGGTAATCGTACCAGACCTCGGACGGGAAAGGGGAGCTTCCGCTGAGCATCTCGTAGAGAACGCACCCGAAAGCATAGATGTCTGCCCGGCAGTCGATATCTTCCCCCAGCCACTGCTCGGGCGCCATGTAGCCCGGAGTTCCGAGAAAAGTTCCCTCCCGGGTAAAGGCCAGGTTTTTGTTCTCCTCCCGGTCGGGAGGGAAAGTCTCCTGACGATTCCTTCCGAGTCCCTGAAAGGTTTTCACCAGGCCGAAGTCGGTGACCTTTACGATCCGGTCCCGGGTTATCATGATGTTGGAAGGTTTGATATCGCGATGGACAAAAGGCCGTTGCATGGCCTCGAACTTCTTTTGGGCATGCAGCATGCCCGAGCAGAATTGAATCGCGAAATTCAAACTGAGGCTGATGTTCAACGCTTTTGCCCGGATCCAGCTGGACAGCTCGGGGCCGAGGGGCTCCTCCCCGATGATATATTCCAGCAGGATATAGGGTTTGTCCTCGATCTTTTCCACGTAATAGGCACGGACGATGTTCATGTGTTTTTCCAGGCGGACCCAGGTCTCCGCTTCCCACATGAACCTTTCGATCTGGGTCTTTTCCGAGAGGAGGACGTCCTGGAAAGTCTTGAGCACGATGGGCTTCTGGGACTCGCTGTCGTAACAGATATAGACGATCCCCATGCCGCCCTTCCTGAGCTCATGAACCTCGTAGCGGCCTCCGATCCGGTCACCGATCTGATAGCGGGAACCGGGGATTTTCCCTGGTTTTGCGCCCGACCTCGACCCCCGGGTGTAGGGCGGCAGGTGATCGTGGGTTTTGGGGATGAAAGGTTGAGTCAGTTCTTTTTCAGACATGGGGAAATAGAAAAAGCATAAGGATCTTCATGCCTTCCGGATTTGGAGATTTTTCCGGAGCGGTCAAGAATCCTCGGCTGCCTGGCGAAAATGGAAATTACTACCGGTGCATAATTCCGCAATATTCTTATCGGCTTAGACGGCTTTTTTATTAAATGCGAAAGCCGAGAGAGGCGTTGCTGCTTCCCGGATGCTGGTTGCTGGTTAAGGGGTAACGAGAAACGAGTAACCAGTAACTGCCTTTGCCGGATTGACCCCCTCAAAGAGGGTAAAGTATACTGTTGGGAAGTAAGTTTCTTCATTTTTATCATGTTCTTTTCATGAATGCTTATCCCTATTCATTCGCGTCCCGATAGAAGCGGGAAAAGGTGAGGGGTAAAGGGTAAAGGGTAAAGGGTAAAGGGAATAAAGTTCTCTACACCGATTTTAGGCTTTAATTTTATCTGTGTTTATCTGTGTTCATCTGTGTCCAATTGAAATTATCTTTATTCAGTTTCCCGCTTCCTCGCGAATGTAAAGGAAGGAGAAGATCATGAAAAAAGGTAAGATTGACTTGCCGGAGCTCGCGCGCCGATATGGGCGTCTCTACACCGGATTGGTAGCGGACATCCTGGATTCCAAGGGGTTCCGGGCTCATTCCCTGCCCCCCTCCATCCGCCCCATGAAGGATCATATGAAGGTCGCCGGCCCCGCGTTCACCTGCCTGGGGGTGCAGACGGGCAATATCAAAAGCGACGATACTCCCATGCTCATCAAGATGCTGGAAGCCGTCACCCCCCACTGCGTGGTGGTGATGAGTGCCGGCGGAGATCGGTCTTCGTCCCACTGGGGAGAGATCATGACCCTCTCGGCCCGGCAGCGGGGGTGCACCGGTGCGGTGGTTGACGGAGGACTGCGCGATGCCCCCTTCATCCGGAGGCTGAACTTCCCGGTGTTTACCGATTTTTACATGCCCGCCAGCTCCATCAGCCGCTGGGAGCTGAAGGAGTTCCAGGGGGTCACGAAGATCGGAGAAGTTTCAGTTTACCCGGGGGACTACGTCTTCGGAGATATGGATGGCGTGGTGGTCATCCCCCAGCGGTTGACCGAAGAAATAATGTTGGAGGCGGAAAAAGCCGTGCAGCGCGAAAAGAAGATGCGCCAGGCCCTCCGAACGGGAATGCCGCTGCATGAAGTGAATAAGAGATTCGGGCCGTTTTAATTTTGGGACGCAGATAAACGCGGATAAGACAAAATATTATAGTTGGACATAGATAAACACAGACGAACACAGATTTTATATTCACCGAAAGAATTAAAGACCAAAGACCTAATGGGACACGGATAAACACGGATACACACGGATATAAATAAATGTAGCTTCGGCTTCCTGCCGCCATCACGGTTGAATCATCGAGCGGTCCCATTTGCGCATCCCAAGTTCTGCCCGGATTTTCTGGATCTCTTTCTGAATATGATCGTCATCCGCGCCAACCTCGTGCAGAAGCAGAATCGCCAACCCTATTGCGGCTTCCGCTTCTTCAATGCAGATGTCGTCAACCTCGATTTCCTCTAACCAGGCTCGTTCCTGGAGGTATCGAGCCCGGGCAAAGACATGCAGCTCAGGGTTCAGATCCTTGGCGGTCAGAATCACCGTGGTACGGGTGAGTACGTCGGGAATGGTAACCAGAAGGTAGTCCGCTTTCTTTATCCCCGCCGCTTCCAGAATATCGCGCCGGCTGGCATCCCCGTAAATGGCCGCCTGCCCGGATTCCCTCAATTTCCGGACCGTGTCGATATTCATATCAATGATCACCAAGGGAACATTAAAATCTCCCAGAATCCGTGAAGCGGTCCTTCCCACGGGGCCATACCCCACAATCACAGCTCGGGTCTTGATTCCAGGTTTCTGAACCTGCTGGGAGAAGCGGACCTTTTCTTCCAGGTTTAATCGCCTCCCCCCATATTCAGACCGCCGGCTAAGGATGGGCCAGAGTTTTCCGCGATGTCGAAGCCATTTTTCCAGGGGGTCTATGCCCCGGAACAAAAGAGGGTTTATGGAAATGGAGATAAGGGCGCAGGTAATCAGAAGACTTTGCCCGTTTTCCGAGAGGATCCCCAGCCCCATTGCCCCATACGCCAGGAGAAAAGAAAACTCACCGATTTGGGCCAATGCCAGGGCGATCGTGATGCCTGTCCGTACCGAGTAGCGTAAAGCCCAGACGATGAGAAAGGTGGTTAGCGGAGTGGCCACAAGGATGATTCCGAGAAGTCCGAAGAGAAGCAGGGGTGCTTGGAAAAGGGCCTGGGGATCGAAGAGCATTCCCACAGAAACAAAGAAAAGAACCGCGAAGGCATCTCTCATGGGAAGGGCATCGGCCGCCGCCTGATGGCTCACTTCCGTTTGCCCGACGACAATGCCGGCCAGGAATGCTCCCAGGGCCATGGACACGCCGAAGAAGGCCGCCGATACTGTGGCCACCGCAAAAGCGATACTGAGAACCGCAAGGGTGAATAGCTCTCGTGACCGGGTGCGGGCCACAATGTCAAGAAGCCTGGGGATGACCTTTCGCCCGACCAGGGTGACCAGGAGGGCCAAACCGGCAAATCTGACGAAGATCCAGGCGATTGGACTTAGCAGGCTCCCTGCACCGGCTCCGGACCCGCGCCAAATATGGCTCATCACCGGAAGGATCACCAGTACAAAGACCGCGAATATGTCCTGGAGGATAAGCCATCCAACGGCGATACGGCCTTGATCGCTCTGAAGCAGGTCGTTGTCCATCAGGACCCGAAAGAGGACGACGGTACTGGCCATTGAAACGGCGAAGCCGATCACCAGGGCTGCCCCCGGCTCCATGCCCGCTAACAGCGCAACAAGGGTGCCCAGGGTCGAGGCCACCAAGATCTGACCGAGGGCTCCGGGGATGGCGATTCTTCGAACGGCAAGAAGAGCCGAGAAATTGAAATTTAGCCCGACCCCGAACATTAAAAGAATCACGCCCACCTCGGCAAGGTCACGGGCCATTTTGGGGTCGGCGACAAAACCGGGAGTGCTAGGGCCAAGAGCGATGCCCGCCAGCAAATATCCGACGATGGGCGAAAGGCGGAGCCGTTGGGTAAACAGGCCCAGCACAAGGGCCAGGCCCAGACTCGCGGATAGGTTGACTAAAAATCCTAATCCTTCTTCCATCTGTTATCCACGGTGGAATAGGGTGAGATCATGCTCAATTTTACGCCAGGCCTCCCAAAATGTCACTGGATCCAAGGAAGGAAGAAAAAATCAATCGACGAGGACACAGAGCAAAAAAATTGGAATGCTGGAATAATGGAATATTGGGTTTAGGTATTTTGTTTTCTACCCATCATTCCATTATTCCAATCTTCCATTATTCCTGTTTTTTGATTCTCTGCGTCCTCCGCGACCTCCGCGGTTAAATTCTTTTTGAATTGGACCGGATGCGGGAGTAACGGAATAGGGCGTGCATGGCCCGGGCGGATTCGTCCTGGCTGGCGAAGAAGGGGATCCCGGCCTTCTGGAAAAGGTCCAGGGCGGGGCCGGCGGCCACGCGAGGGATCATGTTTCCGATCATGGGCTTGCGGTACTTCTGGGGCAGGGAACAGATCATCTCCGTGGCATCCATCAACTCGCGGATGGAGGCCGGCGAGCGGAGCTGGAATTCAAACATGAAGGGGATCATCATGCAGATGCCGTCGATGTATTCCAGGCTCATGAGGATGTCCAGCGCCCGGGCATAGGTCATGGGCCGGATGTCGGAGGCGGCGTCCACCGGGTTCAGGGGCTGAGGGGCGAAGGGCTGGAGAATCTGCTTGATCTGGTCTGAAGCCGCCGGGTCCAGCTGGGGAACCTCCAGGCCCCAGGCCGCGCAGGCCTCGGCCATGGTCACGCAGTATCCGCCCCCGCCGGAGATGATACCCACCCGGTTGCCTTTGGGCAGAGGCTGGCTGGCCAGGGCCATGGCCATGTCAAAGGTATGCAGAGGGTCATAACAACGGATCAGCCCGGTTTGCCGGCAGAGGGCTTCGAAGATCCTGTCGTTGCCCGCCATGGAGGCGGTGTGGGAAAGGGCGGCGCGCACGCCCACTTCAAATCGTCCGGCCTTGTAAACCAGGATTGGCTTTTTGGGGGCCACTTCCCGGGCCACCTGGAAAAAACGCCCCGCGTCCTGGAAACCTTCCACGTACAGGATGATCGTCCGGGTCTTTTCATCGCTGCCGAAATATTCAAGGTAATCGGCCACCTCCAGCATGGCCTGATTTCCACCGCTGACGAAACCCCTGAAGCCATAGCCTTTGCCCTTGGCCAGGAGCATGAGGTAATTTCCCAGGGTTCCGCTCTGGGAAATGAAGGTGATGGGACCGCGGAGGGGGGCTTCCTCGAAGGCCAGGTTCAACCACACCGGCTCGCTCCATAGGCCCATGCAGTTGGGCCCCACCAGGGGGATCCGGCCTTCCCGGGCAATCCCCAGAACCTCGTCCTGGAGCTTCTTCCCTTCCGGGCCCGCCTCGGCGAATCCTGCGGAGATGATGACCGCTCCCCGGATTCCCTGCCGGATACAATTCTGCAGAGCCTCGGGTACCTGATTGGAGGGGAGGGTGATGACCGCCAAATCGATATTCATGGGCAGGTCGGAGATGGAGGCGAAACACTTCACCCCGCCGATTTCCTCGGCCCCTGGATTGACGGGGTAGATAGTCCCCCGGAAGCCGGTGTTGAAGGGCCTGGCCACCATGCGATGGCCCCACTTTTCGACCTGGGTGGAAGCCCCGATCACCGCTAGGGACTGGGCTTTGAAGATCGGATCCAGAAAATTCGGTTCATTCATAGGCTCGGGTGTATTTTCATGGGTTTCTAAAAGTTTCGGGTTTCGAGTTTCAGGCTTCCGGTTTAATCAATCCTGGTTTTAACCCGAAACTCGAAACTATAAGTATTTAACTACCAGGTCTCCGACCT
>LJUR01000114.1 GCA_001304105.1 Deltaproteobacteria bacterium SM23_61 | reverse complement strand
GAAGTGAACCTGATTCTTCCCAAGTACCGCGGGATCGACGAGAAGCGGTTCCCCGCCTCCCCCGCGGGAACGGCCTTGAAGGTTCCCGTCTCCCAGAAGGTGATCTCCGGGGAAGTCTATGTCCGAAATATGGCTCCAAATTTTCGGGTTCTTCTTCTCCGCCAGGACGCCTATTACGACCGGGAGCAATTGTACGGGACCCCCGGCGGGGATTTCGAAGACAACGCCGAACGGTTCATTTTCTTTTCCCGGGCCGTCGCCGAGGCGGCCCTGGAACTGACTCCGGACATCATTCACTGCCACGACTGGCAGACGGGGCTCACCCCCGTGTACCTCAAGACCCTCTACCGCTGGTCCCCGGCCCTGGCCCGCGCGGCTTCGATCTTTACCATCCACAACATCGGCTACCAGGGGCTCTTCTGGCACTACGACATGCACCTGACCAACCTGGGATGGGAGCTCTTCACCCCCAAGGCCCTGGAGTATTACGGAAAGTTGAACCTCCTCAAAGCAGGGATCGTCTTTGCCGATGCGGTGACCACGGTGAGCCGCAAATACATGGAAGAAATCCAGACTCCCGAATTCGGGAAGGGCCTGGACGGGGTTTTGCGGGACCGCCGGGGGGACCTGTACGGAATCCTGAACGGGGTGGATTACCAGGAGTGGTCGCCCGCCTCGGATCCCTTCATCAAAGAAAAATATGACCCCTCGGACCTGAAGGGCAAGAAATCCTGCAAGGCAGACCTCCAGCGGGAATTCTACCTGAAAGAGGATCCCCATGTCCCCCTGCTGGGGGTGATTTCCCGGCTGACCGACCAGAAAGGGGTTGATCTTCTGGTCCCGATCATGGAAGACCTGATGGGGCTGGGGGTTCAGTTCGTCCTCCTGGGAACCGGGGAGGAAGAGTACAACCTGCTCTTCCAGAAAATCGGGCAGAGGTATCCCCAACAAGCGGGGATCCGCATCGCCTTCGACAACCTCCTGGCCCATAAGATCGAGGCCGGGGCCGACCTGTTCCTCATGCCTTCGCAATACGAACCCTGCGGGCTGAACCAGATCTACAGCCTCAGGTACGGCACCATCCCGGTGGTCCGGGCCACCGGCGGCCTGGACGACACCATCCAGGACTTTGACCCCCTCACCGAAGAAGGCACGGGGTTTAAATTCGTGGGCTACGACCCCGGTTACTTTCTGGAGGCCATCCAGCGAGCCCTCCAGGTGTACCGGAATGGGCCGGTCTGGGAAAAGATCATGGTCCGGGCCATGGCCCAGGACTTTTCCTGGGAAAAATCGGCCCGGGAGTATGTGAAACTGTACGAGAAGGTTCTGGCCAAAAAGAAAGAAGCTTTGGTAAAAAAATGAAGGCCTTCGAGATCCTGGCGCAGCTCATCGAGATCTCCAATGCCCCGGTCGAAGTGGACCGGAGATTGAAGAACCTGGTGGACATGGTGGCCCAGCACTTCTCCCTGTCCCTCTGCGCCCTATTTCTGCGCGATCCCCAGGAAGGCCGGCTTCATTTGAAGTCCCAGAGCGGAAGACGCCCGGTTTTTTCTCCCGATCTGAGTTTTTCCACGGATGAAGGGCCGGTGGGAGTCTGCACCGGACAAAAAATCCCGGTTTTCATCCCCGACAACTCCCAGCTTCCCCTCCTCGGGGGTCCTCTTCCCCGGCCGCTGGCGTCCTTCCGCTTTCTGGCCTTTTTCCCCATTTTCGACGACATCTCCCTCTACGGCGTTCTGGCCCTCTTGGCGAACGAGCCCAGGCAGGTTTCGGATGAGGAGCGGAATCTCTTCCCCGTGGTCTGCCGGCAGATCGCCGGCACGCTGAGGAGCAGTCAGGTCGCCCTGGAGTCCAAGAAGCGCATCGCCGAGTTGAACACCCTTCACGCCATCGGCGTGGCCATCAGTTCCACCCTGGACCTGGGAGAGTTGCTTCACCGCATCACCCTGAGCAGCGCCAAGATTCTCCAGGCCGACGGCAGCATCCTGCACTTCATGGACGAGGATGCGGGGCTGATGAAAGTCGTTTCTTCCTTCGGGGTCGAGGAAGCGAACCTATCCCTGACCCCCCTCGCCCTGGGAGAAGAAATGGTGGGGACGGTGGCCCTGACGGGAGAACCCATCGTCCTGCGGGAGACCCGGACTTCCCATTACTCTTTCCAGGGAATCCCCCCGGAAATCTCTTCGCTGGTCTGCGTTCCCCTCATCTCCCAATCCCGGACCATCGGTACCCTCACCCTATTCAGCCTTCGCCCGGAAGATCGGGAAGGAAAGGTGTTTGACGAGGAAGACAAAAACCTTCTCTTCACCATGGCTTCCCAGGTGGCCATAGCCATCGAGAATGCCATCATCATGCACCGCGCCGAAACGCTGGGCAAGGAGAAAGAAAGAAACGTCAGGGAGCTCTTCCTCCTGTATGAGGTCTCCCGCTCCATGCTCACGACGATCAACCTGGACCGCCTTCTGCGGATCATTCTCCTCTCCATTACCCTGGGGTCCCGTCTGGGTTTCGACCGGGCAGCCCTTTTCCTGGTGGATGAGAAAGAGGAGGTTTTGCGGGGGATGATGGGGGTGGGTCCGGCCGACGGGGAGCAGGCCGAGCGGTGGAGGGAAAAGCTGGAACGTCATTCGCCTTTCTCGCCCGGTTGGGCCATCCCCGAGGAGATGGCCGAGACTCCCTACGACAACCGTATCCGCCGGGCGCGGATTCCGCTGAAGGAAAAACATTCCCTCCTGATCAAGACCCTGCGGGAGCAGCGCTCCTTCAACATCGAAGACGCGCACGCCGATCCGGAAGTCAATCCTGAAATCCTGCGCTGGTTCGGCAGCCGGGCCTTCGCCTCGGTTCCCCTCCTGGCCAAGGGGAAAGCGATTGGACTCATTGCCGTGGACAACCGGATTTCCGGCAGGCCGATCACCGAGACGGACATCGGTTTCCTGAACCTCCTGGCCAACCAGGCCGCCCTGGCCATCGAAAACTCCCGTCTCTACACCAACCTGCAGGAGATCAATGCCCAGCTCCTGAACACCCAGAACCGGCTGATCCAGTCGGAGAAGCTGGCCGCCCTGGGAGAGGTGGTGGCCTCCATCGCCCACGAGATTAAGAACCCCCTGGTATCCATCGGAGGGTTCGCCCGCCGCCTGGAGCGGGGCATGAAGGAAAATTCAGCGGAGAAGAAATATATGCGCATCGTCCTCAAGGAAGTGGGCCGGCTGGAAAATGTCCTCAACCAGACCCTGGTCTATTCCCGGGAGCTTCCCCTTCCTTCTTCGCCCCAGAGCGTCAACCGGATCATCGAAGAATCCCTTTCGGTCCTGGAAGGGGAATTCCAGGATAAGAATATCAGCATCACCAAAGAACTCGAGCCCGGCCTTCCGCCCCTGGTCAGCGACCCGCAGCAGGTGAAACAGATCTTCCTGAACCTTTTCGTGAACGCCATTCAGGCCATGGAGAGGAACGGCCAGCTCTTGGTCAAGACTTCCGCGGAAAAAAGAGGGGAAGAACAGTTCCTGCGGATCGAGGTGGGAGATACCGGAGGCGGCATCCCCCAGGAGAATCTGGAGAATATTTTCAACCCCTTCTTCACTACCAAAATGGACGGAACAGGTCTGGGCCTGGCCATCACCCACAAGATTATCACCCGTTACGGAGGAGACGTCGAGGTCATCAACCGTCCGGGGGTGGGGGCGACCTTTCTCATCCGCTTTCCCCTGCCGCCGGATTAGGTTCAGGGTCCAGGGTGCAGGGTGCAGGGTGCAGGGTAAAGACTAAAATAAATCATTGAACCACAGAGCCCGCAGAGCAAACAGAGCAAATGAATTGGAATGTTGGAATGATGGAATAATGGAATGATGAAACAAGGGTTGTAAATATTTCATTTTTCGCCCATCATTCCAGTATTCCATTTTTCCATTATTCCTTTTTTCATTCTCTGCGGTCTCTGCGTGCTCTGCGGTTCAATTCTTTTCTTCATCCTGCTGGAACCTGATTTCCCATGACCGATCCCAAGCAATACATCGAGGTCGCCCTGCCCCTGCCCGTCCGCAAGACCTTCACCTATGAAGTCCCCGCGGACCTGCAGGCGGAGGTTTCCCCGGGCAAAAGGGTTCTGGTTCCCTTCGGCAGAAGGATCCTCACCGGTTTCGTCCTCGGCCCGGCGCAAACCCTTCCCACCCACACGGCCATTCTTCCGCTGCGGCAGGTTCTGGACGGGGAGATTTCCTTCCCGGAAAAATCCCTGAAGCTCCTCCTCTGGGTCTCCCGCTACTACCTGCAACCCATCGGTGAGGTGATGAAAATCGCCCTTCCCGCCGGGGTACAGGTACGCTCCCGAGAAACCCTCGCCCTGACCACACCGGGGGAAGAAGCCCTGGCCAAGCTTCCCGCCGATTCTCCGGAGAGGAAACTTCTCCAGGAACTAAAGGACCGGGAAGAGAAAGCGGCCGCTTTCTCTTCCCTGCGGAAGAAATATCCCGGCTCTCTTCGCCCCATCCTGGAAAGGATGAAGGGAAAGGGATGGGTGGAAAGAAAGGAGGACCTGGAACGAGCGCAGGTCCGGGGGAAAAAGGTAAACTGGGTCCGCTTCCGGGCCATCCCCGAAGGGGTCCGCCTTTCGGCGGAGCAGGAAGAAATTCTCGACTTCCTGCGGAAGGCGGGGGAAGTGCCGGTGGCCGAATTAAAGGCCCGTTATAAAAATGCCGCGCCCCTCCTGAACCGGTTGAGAGTCCGCGGGGTGGTGGAAATCGTCCCCAAAGAGGCCTTCCGCGAGCCCTCCTGGGAGGGGATCGAGGACTGGCTGGACGGCCCCCCCTCCCTCCTGACCGAGGACCAGAAAAAGGCGTTGGATAAAATTTATGCCGCCCTGCGCTCCCGTAGCTTTCAGCCCTTTCTCCTCCATGGAGTGACCGGCAGCGGGAAGACCGAAGTGTACCTCCGGGCCATCGAAGAAACCGTCTCCCGGGGCCGCCAGGCCCTCCTCCTGGTCCCCGAGATTTCTCTCACCGGCCAGCTTCTCGCCTACTTCCACTCCCGGATTCAATACCCCATGGCGGTCCTGCACAGTGGCCTGTCCGCCGGGGAACGGTACGACGAGTGGAGGAGGGTGAGAAAGGGGCTGGCCCGGCTGGTGATCGGGGCGCGGTCGGCCGTTTTCGCCCCCCTGGATTCCCCGGGGATGATCATCGTCGATGAAGAACACGATCCCTCCTACAAACAGGAGGATAAAGTCCGCTACCACGCCCGGGACCTGGCCCTGGTCCGGGGAAAGATGGAAAATGCGGTGGTGATCCTGGGCTCGGCCACCCCCTCGCTGGAGTCCTACCACAATGCCCTGGAGGGGAAATTTCAGCTTCTGTCCCTTCCGACCCGGATCGACGGGCGGCCGCTCCCGGAAATCCAGATTCTGGATATGCGCCAGGAGCAGGGAGAAGGGAAAGAAAAACCGGTCTTCTCCAGAGCCCTGCGGGAGTCCCTGCAGGAGAGTCTGGCCAGAAAGGAGCAGGGGCTCCTCTTCCTGAACCGCCGGGGATTTTCTACCTTCGCGCTATGCCGGGATTGCGGGTTTGTTTATCGATGCCCCAACTGCAGCGTCTCCCTGACGTATCACCTTCCGGACAAGACCTTCCGCTGCCATTACTGCGATCATGTGCTTCCCGCCCCGGACCGCTGCCCCGAATGCGCCTCCCCCGGTGTGCACCTCTTCGGAATCGGGACCCAGCGCCTGGAAGAGGAGATCAAGAGAATGCTCCCCCAGGTCCCGGTGAGCCGCATGGACCGGGACACGACCACCCGGAAAGGGTCGCACCAGAAAATTCTCGGGCAGGTGCGGCGGGGAGACGTGAATCTTCTCATCGGCACGCAGATGATCACCAAGGGCCATGACTTTCCGCGGGTCACCCTGGTGGGGGTTCTGGCCGCGGACCTTTCCCTGAACATCCCCGACTTCCGGGCCGGCGAGCGCACCTTCCAGCTCCTGACCCAGGTGGCCGGAAGGGCCGGCCGGGGAGACCTTCCCGGGAAGGTCTTCATTCAATCCTTCACCCCCCAGCACTACAGCATCCGGATGGCGCAAACCCAGGACTTCGCCGCCTTCTACCAACAGGAGATCCAATTCCGCCGGGAAATGTCCTACCCGCCCTTCGTGCGGCTGATCAACCTCCGCCTGGAATCCAATTCGGAGAGCAAGCTCCGCAAATACGCCCAAGCCCTCGAAGCGCGGGTCCAGGAGATTTTCAAAGGGGAGAAGAAATACCGGGGAGAGGTGGATGTCCTGGGACCGGCCATGGCCCCCCTGGCCCGGCTGAAAGGAAAGCACCGCTGCCAGATGCTCCTCAAGGGGAAGAAATGGGACTCTCTCCATGAATTCACGGAACGGGTAATCGCCAGGATGGAAGAAGAAATCCCGCCCCGGGGCGTGAAATTGACGATTGATGTGGACCCGGTCCATATGTTATAAAATACCCCATGGCGGTCCTCGAAATTCTCCATTATCCCCATCCGGTTCTGAAGCAAAAAACCAGGCCCGTGCAGAAGGTCGACGAGGAGATCCGCCAGCTGGTCCGGGACATGGCCGAGACGATGTACTCCGCCCCCGGCGTGGGGCTGTCCGCAAACCAGGTGGGCTATCCCCTGCGCCTGGCGGTGATCGACGTGACCCCGGTTGACCAGCCCAAGAATCTCCTTGTCCTGATCAATCCCGAGATCGTTTCCCTCGAGGGGGAGTGCACCTGGGACGAGGGCTGCCTGAGCGTGCCGGACTGCAACGAAGAAGTCAAACGAAGCAAGAAAGTGGTCGTCCGCTACCGGAACCTGGAGGGAGAGACGGCGGAGATCAGGGGAGAGGACCTCCTGGCCGTTGCCCTGCAGCATGAAATCGATCATCTGGACGGGTTTCTCTTCATCGACCGGCTCAGCCCCCTGAAGAGAAGGCTGGTCAAGAAAAAACTGCAGAAGAAAGAAAAAGGGGAAAAGAAGGTTTGAAGGTCCTCTTTCTGGGTACCGCTGAATTCGCCTGCCCCACCCTGGAAGCTCTCCTGGCCTCTCCCCACGAAGTGATCGGGGTCGTCACCCAGCCTGACCGGCCCAAGGGCCGGGGGCGTAAGACGGTCCCCACGCCGGTGAAATCGCTGGCCCAGAATGCCGGCCTTCCTGTCTATCAGCCGGAAAAGATCCGCGATCCGGCTTTCCTGAAAATCCTGCACTCCATCCAGCCCGAGATCATGGTCGTGGTGGCCTACGGGCAGCTCCTTTCCGCTCCGGTGCTGGCCATTCCCCCCCGCGGTTGCGTGAACGTGCATGGGTCGCTCCTTCCCAGGTACCGCGGCGCCGCCCCCATCGTCCGGGCCATTCTGGGCGGAGAAACCCAGACCGGGATCACCACCCTATTCATGGACCCGGGAATGGACACCGGCCCCATCCTCCTCACCGAGGAGACCGAGATCGGAGAAGAAGACACCTCCGGAACGCTCCACGACCGCCTCGCCCGAATCGGCGCCCGCTTGCTCTTGCGCACCCTGGAGCAGTTGGAAACCAATACTCTCATCCCCAAACCGCAAGACTCTTCCCTGGCCACCCTGGCGCCGAAAATCGAAAAGGAGGAGGCCCGGATACGCTGGAGCGCGCCGGCGCGACAGACTTTCAACCAGATCCGCGCCTTCGATCCCTGGCCCGGGGCTTTCACCTTCCTGGCCGGGCGCATTCTCAAGCTTTTCCGGCCCCGCCTGATCGAGGGAGGGCCGAAGGAGCCGCCCGGAACCATCGTCCAGGCCTCGGACGAAGGGCTCCGCGTGGCCGCACCCCAGGGGCATCTCCTCATTCGGGAGGCCCAGGCAGAAAGCCGTCCCCGGATGCGGGTGTCTGATTTCCTCCGGGGAACCCCTCTTGCCGCCGGTGCGCGACTGGGAGATTGAGGGAAGACCGCGTGGGAAACTCGCCGCCCT
Source organism: Deltaproteobacteria bacterium SM23_61 (assembly GCA_001304105.1). GTDB lineage: Bacteria > Desulfobacterota > SM23-61 > SM23-61 > SM23-61 > SM23-61. The sequence goes on along the minus strand of LJUR01000114.1, from coordinate 2,978 downwards.
ATGATCCTGTGCGCCTGCTTGCCTGGAAGATCCTGCAGGAGATGGAACGTTCTTCCTCTTTTGCCGATCTGGCCCTCGACCGGGCCTTCACCGAATCCCCCCAGATGGATTCGCTCGATCGGGCGATGATATCCGAGATGGTCCTGGGAACCCTCCGCTGGAGGGGAATGCTGGACACCCACATCCAGCACGCCCTGAAAACACCGGGCAAAAAAATCGAACCCCGACTCACCCAACTTTTTCGGCTGGGGGCTTACCAGATCCTTTTCATGGACCGGGTGCCCGAATCCGCGGCGGTGAACGAATCGGTTTCCCTGGCCAAGGTTCTCTTCAAGAACGAGAAGATCACCGGTTTTGTCAACGCCCTTCTCCGCTCCGTGATCCGAAATAAGGACCGGGATCTCTTCCCCCCTTTTGCCGAACAGCCGGTCGAGTACATCAGCCAGGCCTTTTCTCACCCTTCCTGGCTGGTGGGGCGCTGGGTTAGGGAGTTCGGGCCGGAGACCGCCCGGAACCTGTGTGCGGCCAACAACCGCAAGCCCCCTTTCACCGTCCGGACCAACAGCCTGAGGACCACCCGGGAAGCACTTCATCGGAGGCTGGAGGAAGCACACATTTCCTCCCGGCCAACTTCTTTCTCCCCCGAGGGTCTGTTCCTGGGAAAAAGCCCGGTCCTGACGGAAGAGAGTTTATTCCAGGAGGGTCTCTACTTTGTGCAGGATGAATCTTCCCAGGTGGTTTCCCACATCCTTTCCCCGCAGCCGGGAGAGCGGATCCTGGATGCCTGCTCCGCCCCCGGGGGAAAGACGACCCACCTCGCCCAGCTCATGGAGGATCGGGGGGAGATCATTGCCCTGGAACTCCATGGGTCCAAAATCAAACTCCTGGAGGAGAACTGTCGCCGGTTGGGCATCACCATGGTAAGAGCCGTCGAAAGAGATGCCTCCCAGTCCCTTCCGTTCACCCCGGGAGAGACCTTCGACCGGATCCTCTTGGATGCTCCGTGCACCGGGCTGGGAATTCTCCATCGTACCCCGGAGGCGAAATGGCGACGCAAGCCAGAAGATATTACCCGCCTCTCCCTGGTTCAGAAGTCGCTTCTGGACAGCGTCTCCTCCTGGTTGAAGGCGGGGGGAAGCCTGGTTTACAGCACCTGTACCATGACCCCGGAGGAAAATGACGGAGTCGTAAATTCCTTCCTGGAGAGACATCCGGAATTCCGGCTGGAAGACTTGCGGGAGGTTCTCCCGGCCGGGTTGCGCCCCCTGGTCGATTCGCAGGGATTCTACCGCACCTATCCCCAAGGGGTGATCCGGGAACCAAACCGGATGGACGGCTTCTTCGCCGCCCGGCTGAGGAAAAAATGAACCGCAGAGAGCGCGGAGAACGCAGAGGTTTTGAATTAAAAAAACTATTTGGACACAGATGAACACAACGCGGCAGAGCCGCAACCAAAAGAAACGATTAACTTTTAACTTCTACCCCAAGGAGTCACCCCCTCCCTCCCCTCCCCCCTCGAGGGGGAGGGTTAGGGTGGGGGGGAAAAGGAGGAAACTGATGAAAGCCAGGAAAAGCCCGAGACTCAAATTCATCGACCTGAGCATTCCCATCGAATCGGTTCCCAGCGACCCGGAGTTCATGATTCCCCAACTGGAATACGTGGACCATCAGGCCGGCCTGGCTTCGGCCCAGGAACTCCTGGGCTGCCGCCCCGAGGACCTGCCCCTCGGCCTGGGTTGGGCGGTGGAGAGGGTTACCCTCGGCACTCACTCGGGAACCCACCTGGATGCCCCCTGGCATTATGCCCCCGTCTCCCAGGGGAAAAGGGCCAAGACCATCGACCAGATCCCCCTGGAGTGGTGCTATGGGAACGGAGTCTGTCTGGATTTTCGGCGCAAGAAGGACGGCGAGGAAATCACCGTCGAAGACCTGGAGAAAGCCCTGAAGAAAATCCGCTACCGGATCAAGCCCAAGGATATCGTCCTGATCATGACCGGGGCCGACAAGTTCTGGGGAAAACCCGAGTACCTGATGAAAGGCGCGGGGATGGGAAGAAAATCAACCCTCTGGCTTCTCCATCAGGGCGTGAAAGTTGTGGGAATCGACGCCTGGAGCTGGGATCGCCCCCTCCCCTTCCTCAAGAAGGAATTCCAGGAAAAGGGAGATGCCAACATTCTCTGGGCGGCTCACTTTGCGGGGATCGAGAAGGAATACCTGCACATGGAGAAGATGGCCAACCTCCAGAAGCTGCCCCCCTACGGCTTCACCCTGGCCTGCTTCCCGGTGAAGGTCAAGGCCGCCAGCGCGGGGTGGGTGAGGCCGGTGGCCATCGTAAAAAAGTAAGCGGTCAGCCGTCAGCGATCAGCCAGCAGCGCCGAGTTCGGTCAAAACATTATTGGCTGAGCGCTGAACCGCTTGGCCACTTCCACCTGCTCCCAGCTTCCTTCCGCCAGCTTGCCCCCGAGCACCCGGGTGTTGTCCTCCAATCCCACCCGGATGTGGCCCCCCATGAGGGAGGCCATGATCCCGGCGGGAAACTGGTTGGGACCCACGCCGCAGGTGGACCAGGTCGCCCCTTCGGGCAAGATGCTCTGCATGTGAATCATGTTCATGGGGGTAAAGGGAACCCCCCCGGCGACCCCGAAGACCAGCTGGAAGTGCATGGGTTCGGCGAAGATCCCCTGCTTTCTCACCAGGAGAACGTTGTAGAGGCCCCCGAAGTCGTACACTTCGCATTCCGGCTTGACCCTGTTTTCCTTCATGGCCGTGCCGAAATCGACCAGCATCTTGAAGGTGTTCTGGAAGATGATCTCTCCGAAAATTTTTCCGCTTTTATGATCCGCCAGGGCAAAGTTCATGGAGTTGGTGTTCAGGGAGGCCATCTCCGGCTTGATTTCCACGATGGGGGCAATGCGCTGCTCCGGCGTAACCCACGGCCCGATGGCTGAGCTCATGTTGATGATCAGTTCCGGGCAGCG
>LJUR01000113.1 GCA_001304105.1 Deltaproteobacteria bacterium SM23_61 | reverse complement strand
GGGGAGGTCATGCATCTTCAATATTGTCAGAACCGCGGGTTGGGGATCGCCGACCCGGAAAGGATCGAGGCCGTCGGCGTTCCTATCGCCGAAGCCCGGCATCCCTTCCGCCGGGCTTTCGAAGTCGTAAAAAGCCGGTATCCGGGACTGGCGATTCTGGCCGACAAAGCCTGCACCGGGTGCACCAATGAGTTCATCAGCACCCTCATCTATATCCGCCTGGCCCAGCAGGTGGATCGGTTGAACGGGTTAACCGTTGTCCTGGGGGAAGCGCCGGAGGCTTTTTCCGGGGAAAAGACCGTGGTCATCGGGAAGTGCGCGCAGAAACTGGAAGGGCGATTTCCCTTCGTCCCCGGTTGCCCCCCGGGGGTCGACGAGATCACCGAGAAGATTTGCGAGGCATGCGAGATCGATGTCCAGCTGGTCTTTCGGAAAAGGGAGGAGCTGCACCGGACGATTTCCGGGAAAATCATGAAGAATTCCATCTGAGGACCGTCGTGAGGCCCTGCTAGATTAAAAAGGAATCAACCGCGGAGATCGCAGAGCACGCAGAGGTCAAGATGGCCAAAAGCTCAGGGCCAGGATGTAGGGAGAAAAACCGAATCCCCGGAGGATTGAAAGGCAAAGAGGAATTTATATCCACAAAATGATATTTTTGTCTTTGCAAAAAGAAGCTCTGCGGTCTCTGCGTGCTCTGCGGTTAATATTTTTTCTTGATCGTGATCCTAAACCCTTTCGCCAAAGATTTTAATACCCCACCTTATCCAGCCCTTTCAGCCCCAAAATCTTGCGGGCTTCCGCCGGGGTGGCGGGCTCGATGCCGAACTCCTTGGCAATGCGGGTGATCTTGGCGACCTGTTCCCCGTTGTTTTTGGCGAGCACGCCCTTCTCCAGCCAGATAGCGTCTTCCAGGCCCACCCGGGCATTGCCGCCCATGAGCAAAGCGTGGGTGCATATGGGCATCTGGTTCCGGCCGGCGGCGCAGACGGACCACACAAAGTTCTTTTCCCCCAGCATCCGGCGGGCGGATTCGTACAGGAAAACCAGGTTTTCGATGTTGGCCTGCATCCCTCCCAGGATTCCCAGGACGAACTGGATGTAGACCGGAGTCTTGAGAAGGCCCCGTTCGATCATGAAGGCGGCGTTGTTGATCATTCCCGCGTCATATACCTCCAGTTCCGGCTTCGTCTGGTTTTCATTGAATATATTCAGGAAGACCCGCAGGGATTTGAAGGTATTGGGAAAGATCAGGTCCTCGGTGAATTCCAGGTACTGTTTCTCCCAGGGATACTTGAACTCCTTCATCTTTTCCAGGATGGGGAAGAGGGCGAAGTTCATGGAGCCCATGTTGCAGGAGGCCAGTTCGGGTTTGCAGGAAGAGACGATCGCCACCCTCTGCTCGGGGGTCATGCCCAGGCCGCCCCCGGTGGTGGTGCAGACCACCATGTCGCACTTGCTCTTGATCTTGGTAATGATCTTTTTGAAAATCTCCAGGTCGGGGGAGGGCATGCCGTTCTCCGGGTTGCGGGCGTGGATGTGGCAGACCGCCGCTCCGGCCTCGTAAGCCTGGAGGGCGTTGTCCGCAATCTGGTCGGGGGTGATGGGTAAATGGGGGGTCATGGTCGGGGTGTGGATGGAACCCGTGATGGCCGCGGTGAATATGGCTTTGCTCATGAATCGCTCCTCCTTCTTTATTGGGGGTTTTATCTGCCGGGGATCAGATTCAGCGCTTCCCCAGGAATTGACTTTACCCCTCTTCTATCACATTAGCTCGATTTGATCAACCGATACTCAGGACCGGCCGCCCAAGGCAGCCTCGAGGAGCGGGCTTGGCCCTCGAGGACCGCTCCGCTTCGCTGCGCTCGAGGACCGGGCTGCGCCCTCGAGGATCGGCAACTTCGTTGCCTTAAGGCCAAGGGAGCTCTTGCTTTTGCCTCAAGCCCCGCCCTCGGCGGGGCGCTCCTCAAGCGAAGCGGTCTTTATGCTGAGCGATCCTCAAGCCCGGAGGGCGATCCCTGGTTATTTCCCACAGTAGGCCCGGATGATCCTTTCTATGACTCCGGTACTCGAGGCGCCGACAACCAGCGGGATCCGGACAACCCGGCCGCCGGCTTTCTCCACCACATCCCCGCCGATAATTTTATCCTTGGGCCAATCCGCTCCTTTGACCAGGATGGTTGGCTTCACCTTCTCTACGAGGGAAAAAGGATCCGGCTCGTCGAAGAGGACCAGGTAATCGACGCACTCCAAGGACGCCAGAACCTCCGCCCGTTCCTTCTGGGGTACGATCGGCCTTTTCTCCCCCTTGATCTGTTTCACGGACCGGTCGGTATTCAGGCCAACGACTAAAATGTCGCCCAGGCTTTTGGCTTTCCTCAGATAACGGATATGCCCTACGTGAAGGATGTCAAAACACCCGTTGGTGAAAACAACCCTTTTCCGCTGTTTCTTCAGGCGGGCGACAATCGATTTTATGGCTTTGATATTTTTTATTTTTTTATGTTTCATGGGGATTCCTCCGGGGAGGGATGAGCCAATATTATCACCTGCCGGGGGGGTTTGCAACGCTCTCTCCCGGCCTTGTCCACTTTCACTTTTGCTTTTATTCGGCGAAAAAGCAGGGTTCCCGGCCGGGCGACGCTTGAAATTCAATTGGTCTTATGCCCACTTGTCGAAAATCGAAGGTGTCAATCCCCTCTAAACCTCCCTTTCTGGCTGAAGGCTCATTCATAATTAAGGTTGACACTTTTTGGGCCGGTATGCTATGGGAAAGAGGATTGTCAATATCCTTTTTTTCTATGATCGCGGTCATTAAAAAAATACAGGGAAATCGAGGAAAATAAGATCATGATTGAGGTTCGTTTTCATGGACGCGGAGGGCAGGGGGCGGTTACATCGGTGGAACTTCTCGCTCTGGCGGCCATCGAAGAAGGGAAATTTGCTCAGGGATTTCCCAGCTTTGGCCCGGAACGAAGGGGGGCGCCGGTGATTGCCTTTTCCCGGGTCAATGATCATCATATCCGCCTGCGATCGAAGATTTATACCCCCGACGTGGCCGTGGTTCTGGACCCCAGCCTGTTGAAAATCGTGGACCCCTCCCAGGGGCTGAAAGCCGGGGGCTTGATCATCATCAACACCAACAAAACCCTCGACCAGGTTCGAACCGAGTTCGGCTACCAGTGCCGTCTAGCGCTGGTGGATGCCGACCGGATCGCCCGGGAAGAGCTGGGGGTTCCCATCGTCAACACCACCATGCTTGGCGCCCTCATCCGGGGAACAGGCATTGTGGCGCTCGATTCCCTGATCCCCCCGTTGAAGGGCCGTTTCGGCCGGGGGGCCGAGAGGAACCTTAAAGCCCTCCGCCGCGCCTACGAGGAGACCATTCTCAGCAATTGACAGACCGCGAATCCTCTTCCCGATCCGTAGCGCGGCCATTCGGGCGGAAAAGGGATGAAGGGGAGACGGGCGCGTCCGAAAAAAATGTTTTGCCAAGGACTGGAGGAAATGCCGTGACCAAACCCATCGATCAATTCACCTGGAAAGACATCCCCCTTGGGTGTGTGGTGACCGAGGCCGGAAACGCCCATGAGTACAAGACCGGCGACTGGAAATCCCAGCGCCCGGTGGTGGACACCTCCAAGTGCATCAAGTGCGGGGTCTGCTGGATCTTCTGCCCGGACGCGGCCATATACAAGAATGAAGAAGGGTATTTCCTGGCCAACCTGGATTACTGCAAAGGGTGCGGCATCTGCGCCCGGGAGTGCTGGACGGGCTGCATCACCATGGTGGAGGAAGAGAAATGACCGATAAACGCGTGGGAATGGAAGTTTCCATCGCCGCCGCCGAGGCGGTGAAAATGGCCCGGGCAGAATGTGTCGCCGCCTATCCGATTACCCCTCAGACCCACATTGTGGAGCATCTGTCCGAATTGGTGGCCAATGGGGAGCTGGAGGCCGAATTCGTCCCGGTGGAGTCGGAGCACTCCGCCATGTCGGTCTGTGCGGGTACCTCGGCGGTGGGGGCGCGCACGTATACTTCCACCAGCGCCCAGGGACTGTCGCTGATGAGTGAGATTCTTTATATCGTATCCGCAATGCGGCTGCCGATCGTCATGTCCGTGGCCAACCGGGCCATGTCGGCTCCCTTGAGCATCTGGAATGACCACAGCGATATCATGACCTGCCGTGACTGCGGCTGGATCCAGATCTTCGCCGAGAACGGCCAGGAGGTCTTCGATCAAACCATCTGCGCCTTTAAAATCGCGGAAGATCCGAGGGTGTTGACGCCGGCCATGGTCAACCTGGACGGCTTTACCCTGAGCCACGTGGTCGAATCCATATATGAAGTAAGCCAGGAAACGGTGGATCAATTCCTGCCCCCTTACAAGCCCGTCTACCGGCTCCACCCCGACCAGCCGGTAACCATGGGGGCCTTCGGCATGCCCGAGATCTTCGCGGAAGCCAGGAAAGCCCAGGACATTGCCCTGCGGGACTCCTACTCGGTCATCCTGGAAGTCTGGGAGGAATGGGGAAAACGTACCGGCCGGCATTATAACCCCGTCGAGACCTACCGGATGGACGGGGCCAAGATCGCTCTCCTCACCATGGGGAGCTTCGGGGAAGTGGCCATGGAAGCCGTGGACCGGATGCGGAAGAAAGGGATCCCCTTGGGCCTTCTGAAGCTCCGACTCTGGCGTCCTTTTCCCTTCGAGGACATCCGCAAGTCGGTCCAGGGGCTGGAGATGCTGGTGGTGATGGACCGGGCGATTTCTACCGGAGGGATCGGCGGGCCGGTGGCTTCGGAATTAAAGTCGGCCCTCTACGGGCAGGCCAAGCGGCCCAAGATTATCAGCTTCATCGCCGGCCTGGGCGGGCGCGACGTGCCCCCCGAGCATTTCGAAGAGATGGTCGGGCAGGCCATGAAGCTCAAGGGCAAACGGAAAATCGAGGAGTTCTATACGATCGGCATCAGAGGGGAATAGAAGGATACAGGAATCAGGATTCAGGAAAAGAATCAAACCTTCGTTGCTGAGTCCTGACTCCTGAATCCTGATTACTGGATTTGCTATAAGGGAGTTCAAAATGGATAAATACCAGGTTTACGTTCCCAAGTTGGTCAGCGGCCGGGAGCCCATGGTTTCCGGCCACCGCGCCTGCCAGGGATGTGCCGAGGTCCTGGCGGTCCGCTACGTCTTAAAGGCATTGGGGCGGAACACGATCATCGCCAACGCCACGGGATGCATGGAAATCATCTCCTCCGCCTTTCCCAGCACCGCCTGGGAAGTCCCCTGGATCCACGTGGCCTTTGAAAACGCCGCCGCCGTGGCCTCCGGTGTGGAAGCGGGGCTGAAGGTCCTGATGCGCAAGGGGCGCATTCCCAGGAAGTACGTGAAGGCCGTGGCCATGGGCGGGGACGGGGGCACGTCGGACATCGGATTGCAGGCCCTATCCGGCGCCCTGGAACGGGGCCACGACATGATCTACTGCTGCTTCGACAACGAAGCCTACATGAACACGGGAATTCAAAGGTCCAGTTCCACCCCCTTCGGGGCCATGACCACGACTTCTCCACCGGGCAAGGCAAGCTTCGGGCAGATGACCTGGAAGAAGAACATGGCCGCCATCGCCGCCGCCCACGGAATTCCCTACGTGGCCACAGCATGTTCCAGCTACCCCTTCGACCTCATGGAAAAGGTGGAAAAGGCCAAGTCCATTCAGGGACCCGCTTACATTCACATCCTCTCCGTTTGCCCCACCGGATGGAGGATTCCTACCGATTTGGCCATCCGTTACGGGAGGCTGGCCGTGGAGACGGGGATCTTCCCCCTGTACGAGGTGGAGCGGGGAAAGCACCGGATGACCATCGACTTTCCCAGGCTGAGACCCGTCCTGGACTACCTGCAGGGACAGGGCCGGTTCCGCCACCTGACGCCGGACCTGACCGAACAGATCCAGAAGAGGGTGCTGGAGGAATACAAGGTTCTGAAGGCCAAGGTGGAGATGGGGAAAGCGATCTAAAGAAGGCGGGATTCCCCCCCACCCCGTCCCTCCCCCTCGAGGGGGGAGGGGAGGGAGGGGGTGAGGCAAAGAGGCGCAAATGGAGAAAAAAATGGATTTGAATAAGGTCAACGAGATCATCAATAAGTACAACGGGGAGAAGAACTGGCTCATCGCCATCTTCCAGGATGTTCAGGCGGAGTACCGGTATCTTCCCAAGGAAGCCATCGGCCTGGTGGCCAATCGCCTGAAAATCCCCCTGACCCAGGCTTACGCGGTGGCCACTTTTTACAAGTCCTTCAGCCTGGTTCCCCGGGGGGAGCACGAAATCCACGTCTGCCTGGGCACCGCCTGCCACCTGCGGGGAGGCCAGCGCCTGGTGGAGAATTTTGAGCGCACCCTCGCGGTGAAGGCGGGGGAGACCACCAAAGACATGAAGTTCACCCTGGAAACGGTGAACTGCTTGGGGGCCTGCGCCCTGGCACCGTTGGTGCGGGTGGATCAGAAGAATTACGGGAAGGTAACCGCCGACCAGATCCAGAAGATCGTCAAAGAATACCGACCGGATGGGGAAGGGAAATCCCATGGAAACGATTAAGACGCTGCCAGAGCTGGAAAAGCTGAGAAAAAACATCCTGGCGGAGCTGAAGCCCGGCCACCCGGAAATCACCGTTTGCGGCGGGACCGGCTGCCTCTCCAACGGCAGTGAACAGGTGGCCGAGGCCCTGGCCGAGGAGATGAAAAAACAGGGCCTGGATGGGAAAGTTACTCTAAAAAAGACCGGGTGCCACGGGTTCTGCGAACGGGGTCCCCTGGTGACCATTCATCCCCAGGATATCTTTTACCAGCGCGTCGGGTTCAAGGACGCGGCGGAGATCGTGGGGGAGACCCTGGTGAAGGGGGCGACGATCGATCGCCTGCTCTACGAAGACCCCCAGAGCAAGGCGAAAATCAGCCGCCACGACGAGATTCCTTTTTACAAGCATCAGGTCCGCATCGCCCTGCGGAACAACGGCAGGATCGACCCCACCAACATCCGGGAGTACATCGCCAAGGGCGGATATGCCGCTTTGGGCAAGGCCTTGACCTCCATGACCCCGGAGGGGATCATCGACACCGTGGAAAAGGCCGGTTTACGGGGACGGGGAGGCGGCGGGTTTCCTGCCGGAAGGAAATGGAGATCCTGCCGGGAAGCCCACGGGGATGGGCGCTACGTGGTGTGCAACGGAGACGAAGGGGACCCCGGGGCCTTCATGGACCGGTCGATCATGGAGGGCGACCCCCACAGCGTCATCGAGGGAATGATCATCGGGGCCTTCGCCATCGGCTCCAACCAGGGGTATATCTATGTGCGCAACGAGTACCCCCTGGCGGTGAAACACCTGAACATCGCCCTGGACCAGTGCCGGGCTTACGGATTCCTGGGCAAAAACATCTTCAACTCCGGGTTCGACTTCGACATTCGCATCAACCGCGGGGGCGGGGCTTTTGTCTGCGGCGAGTCCTCCGCGCTCATGGCCTCCCTGGAGGGAAGGGCCGGAGAGCCCCGGGCCAAGTACATCCACACGGTGGAACGGGGCCTGTGGGACAAGCCCACCAACCTGAACAACGTGGAGACCTGGGCCAACGTTCCCGAGATCATCAACCGGGGGGCCAACTGGTTTGCCTCCCTGGGAACGAAGGGGAGCAAGGGGACCAAGGTCTTCTCCCTGGTGGGAAAGGTCAAAAACACCGGCCTGGTGGAAGTTCCCATGGGGATCACCCTCCGGGACATCATCTTCAAGGTGGGCGGGGGCATGCTGAAGGACAAGGAGTTCAAGGCCGTGCAGACCGGCGGCCCCTCCGGCGGATGCATTCCCAAATCCCTTATCGACATGCCCGTGGATTTCGACGAGCTCACCAAGGCCGGTTCCATGATGGGCTCGGGCGGGATGATCGTCATGGACGAGTCCGACTGCATGGTGGACGTGGCCAAGTACTTCACCAAGTTCCTGGAAGAGGAGTCCTGCGGGAAGTGCGTGCCCTGCCGCGAGGGCGTTCGCCGGATGAAAGAGATTCTGATCGACATCACCGAAGGGCGGGGGACCGAGGAATCCATTCCCCTGATCGAGGAGCTGGCCGAAACCATTACCTGGGGATCGCTCTGCGCCCTGGGGGGAACGGCCGCCAACCCGGTTCTCTCCACCCTGCGGTACTTCCGGGACGAGTACGAAGCCCATATCAAGGAGAAACGGTGCCCGGCCGGGGTCTGCAAGGAACTCATCACCTACACGATCCTGGAGGAGCTCTGCACCGGCTGTCACCGCTGCTTCCGCGAGTGTCCGCAGAAAGCGGTGTCCGGGGAAGCGAAGAAACCCCACACCATCGACCCGGCCAAGTGCATCAAATGTGGCATCTGCTACGACGTGTGCAAATTCGACGCCGTGGCGAAGAAATAAAGGCAAAGACTTTCACCACAGAGGGCACAGAGACCACAGAGAAAACAAGAAGAAATTTATTTTAGGAAAAGAAAAAGGTCATATTCCGCTTTTGTTTTTGCTTTTTGAATTTACGCCTCTGTGATCTCTGTGGGCTCTGTGGTGAAAAATCTTTTAGTCTTTCAGGAGAATGGATAAAGCCATGATCAATATCACGATCGACGGAATGGCGTGCAAGGCCGCCCCGGGGGCCACGGTCCTGCAGGTGGCGCGGGATAACGGCATTGAAATTTCCACCCTCTGCTACCATGAGTCCCTGGGACCCGAAGGACGGTGCCGCCTCTGCCTGGTGGAAGTGAAAAAGGGGACCCGGGTGCGCCTGGTTGCTTCCTGTCTCTACCCGGTGGAAGAGGGGCTTGAGGTTCAGACCCAGACAGAAAAAGTCCAGCAGGTCCGTAAAATGGTCCTGGAACTCCTCTGGGCGCGCTGCCCCGATTCAGAGATTATCGCCGAAATGGCCCGGAAGATGGGGGTGGAGAAATTCCGTTTCAAGGCGGATGAAGGAAACTGGAAGTGCATCCTTTGTGGGCAGTGCGTCAAGGCCTGCGAAGAAGCGGTGGGGGTCAGCGCCATCGGCCTTTCCATGCGGGGCTCCATCAAAAAGGTGGGGACCCCCTACGCCGAACCGACCGGGGTCTGCATCGGCTGCGGGGCCTGCCATTACATCTGCCCCACCGGGGCCATCCCCATGACCGAAAAAGACGGCGTGCGGAGCATCTGGGGCCGGGATTTCAAGATGGCCGCCTGCCCGGTGTGCGGAAACTACTTCGCCCCGGAATACCAGCTGGAGTGGATGGCCAAGACCACCGGCGTCTCCCTCGACTACCTGAAAACCTGCCAGAACTGCCGGAAATAGAAAAGCCAGAGGGGACGCGGATGAACACGGATACACACGGATAACTTTCATGGCAGAAAGGTGGGGGAGACCCCTCTTCGTCGCCCGTATGTAAATTTGCAGGAGCGATTCAGGAGTCGCTTTTACTTGAAAGGAATCGTCACCCCCACGCTAAACCCGTAATTCGGGGCGGCGTTGTTCAGCCCCACATTCGCTGCCGCATCGAAAACCACCCGACTCACTTCCTTCTTCATTCCAAAATTGAGGAACAGCGGATCGTCCTTGCGGTCGGTGTTGAAATTGTCCCAATACCGCACCTCGCCCACCGCGCTCCATCCCTCGGGGAGTTTATATTCCGCTGCCATGCCGGTGTTGAGAACATCGGTTTCCCCCGGGTCCCCAATCCAGTAATAAAATATATCTAAAAATAAAGTGACTTCCCCGAAAGACTTATCGAAAACAGCTCCCAGGGCATAGTCGGCCCGGCGCGATTCGGTCCCTTCCCTCCAGGTCTGGGTCGGCAATTTCAGGAGGGGTTTGAGAGCGAAAGCCGGATGGGTTTCCCCTTCCTCCCACAGGCGGTATTTCAAACAGGCGAACAGATCGGTCCAGCCATCCAGATGTCCCCCCTCATGAACGTCGCTCCATAAGTAGCCGATGGTGCTCGAGATCTCCATTTTCTCAAGCAGGCCGTATTTCAACTGCATGGAGGAGAGGTAATATTTGTCCCGGTTGTCTTCCCGGAGGAAATCGAACCCCAGCTCCATCTCGAAGGATCCTTTTTCGACGGTTTCCGTATCCTCGGTAAGGAGAGGCCGGGCAGCGAAAAGGGGGGCGGGCGAGAACAGACCGAGAGCATACAGCAGTGCCCCCATCCAAACAGTCCTTTTCATAACCGGGTCCTTTCGTCCTTTATGGGTAACACATATTGTAAAATCATGATCCAAATATCAAGCAGGACCATGCCCCCGGGCCGGGCAGAGCCTCTAGGCCATGAGCATTGGTGCGTTTTCTGGAAGGTGAAGGGGCAGTTGATTTCCTGGCGCTCAGGCTCCTTCGATGGCCCGGGCGGGACAGATGTCCGCGCAGGTTCCGCAGTTCGTTGATTTTATAAGGCATAAAAAAAAGCAATCAGCTATCAGCTTTCAGCGGTCAGCTAAGGATTTAAGGATCATCAGCTGACCGCTCCAAATTAGTTGATCGAATATTTCATGAAAACCTGCCAAGGGCCCGGAAGGAAAGGCAGATTGCGCCGCAAGCATCGGCGGGAGTTTGCTTTCCAAATTCTTCCCGCTTGACTTCCGCAAAGCACCGCGGGGGCGGGAAAAGAAAACTTCAAGGCAGCGACAGGACACCCCCGCCACAGCCAAGATGGGACAACCGCCTCATGATTGCAAGCAATATGACTTTCCTTCCGGGACCCTGGAATTACTTGACATTTCGAAAATAGCAGATCTTTGGCCTTCAACTAATTTTGAGATGGTCCGGATTTAAAAACTCCTCATGGCTGACAGCTGAAAGCTGACCGCTGATCGCTTCTTTAGAAGGTTTTCCACATATCCTCGTCGGTATAAATCTTTTCTTTCTGGGCGTCCATGCCCATGGCGTCGAGCTCCACGTTCCTCCGGTCACTCAGATCTCCAAGAAATTCGGCAAAAGTCTCGTGCTGGATCAGGGCGTCCATGATCTGGCTGGTTCCGGTCCAGATCATCCCCAGCCGGGAGTCGCGCAGGTATCTTTCGAGGGGGTAAACATCCGTATAGCCGATTCCTCCCATCACCTGCATGGCCGTATTCACGATCGACCAGGTTGCTTCGGTGGCAAACTTCTTGGCCTCGCTCACCAGGCGGCGGTGGGGCATGCCCCGGTCCACCGTCCTGGCCGCCCCGTAGGTCAGCCCCCGGGCGGCATCGAGGCGGGTCATGGCGTCGGCGATCATGAAACTGACCGCCTGAAATTTCCGGATTTTCTGACCGAAAGCCACCCGCCGGTCGCTGTAGCGGATGGCAATCTCCAGAGCCGCCCGGCCGCCCCCGATGGAGGCCGCGGCGGAAGTGAGGCGTTCCGGGATCATCATCCGGTCAAAGATCAGCCCCCCATGCCCCAGTTGACCTACGAGGTTTTCCTTGGGAACCCGGCAGTTCCGGAAGACCAGCCTTCCCACCCCCGTTCCCCGGCATCCCAGGAGACCATAGGTATGCTCCACTTCGACCCCCGGGCCCTTTTCCACGATGAACATGGAGATGCGCTGATGAGCGGGGGCTTTGGGATCGGTGTTGCAGTACACGGCGAAAAAGTCCGCGGCCTCCGCGCCCACCACGAATCTCTTTTGGCCGTTCAACAGGAAGCTGTCTCCGTCGCGGACGGCGTTGGTCGTGGCCCCGAAGAAGTCCGACCCGCCTCTGGGCTCGGTGAGTCCCTCTTCGGGGATCTTCGTTCCGGTGATCATCGGCCGGAGGTAGCGTTCCCTCTGGTCGTCCGTCCCGAAGACGTTCAGCGCCTCCCCCACGATGGAGGTCATGACGAAGGCACATCCCAGGGCCATCCCGAGAACCCCGATCTCTTCCTCCGCCACCACTTCGGCGGTCCAGGGGAGTTCCCGCCCCCCGTACTTTTTCGGAAACCTCAGCCCCCGCAGGCCCTGCCGGGCCAGTTTCTCGATGAACTCGTGGGGAAACTTGGTTTCGTCCCGGTCCATGGCCCGCAAGAGGTCGGCCGGAACTTCATCCCGGACGAACTTCCGCACTTCATCCCGCAGGGCCTTCTCTTGGTCGGTCAGCAGGGCGTCGTAAAGCATGAAAGCCTCCTTTCATGGCTCCCATAGAAAGGCGGGAGAATCGGGGCGGGAAGACGAACTTATCGAAATCTTCAGCGGGATTCCTCGGTAAGATTTCTAGCATAATCCAGCCCGTTTGGCAAGGCGCTCGCAGGGTTGGTGACATTTCCGGGATGCTTGAATCGTGGCGCCGGGCCTGGTATGCGGGCGAAGGTCCCCTATAAGCGATACCCACGGGCTCCCGCCTAAGATGCTTCCAGGAGGCCCGTGGGAATTGAATCCCAATGGAATTGAGAGCATCATTAAATAACTAATGTCCTGAATCAAAAGTTCGGTGCCGAATTCAAAGGGGAAAGCGATGGCCCGGACGAAGGCTCGCTGGGCTTGCCAAAATGAGGCGGGGGTCTCTTTTGGGTTAACGGGGAACTTATTTCGACTCTTCCTGAATGGGAAATTATTTTATTCTTACATGGGCTTATCCCTAAGGGTCAGCGTCTCCTTGAGGAATACAGGGAAACCCGATTTATTCGGGTTTGCTCCCGCCGATTTTGGCGGCGCCCATCGTTCCTCCGCCCGGGCCATGGGAAAATTATGAACCTAATTTGTGGCTCAGGACACTAGGAAATACTGAGGATTTGTGAAATTAAATAACCCCTGGCGCCTCCCCCAAAAAGCTCTTATAATTAAAAATTGGGGTAAGAGATAGGAAGCATTCCGAACGAGAAAAGGTGCTTAAATTGAAATCCAGGCTCGCAAGAGAGGGGTGTAGAGAAATGAATAGAATGGTGATGGCAGCAATGGCGTTGATTTTGCCGGCTGCGGGATGCGCGATGATGATGGATATGCAGGCGCGGGAAAAAACATTCGGGAAGGCGGCTCCGGTGATCACCGCCTCCTTTGCTTCCCCGGAATTGAGCCCCGGAGACACCTGGAAGGTCTATTTAAAGGCTTCTGACCCGGACGGAGACATGGAGTCCATCGTTGCGGTGGTCGATCAGACAGGGTTGGGATCCTATCCCCTATCCTTCACCAAGCTCAAGGAGGG
>LJUR01000112.1 GCA_001304105.1 Deltaproteobacteria bacterium SM23_61 | reverse complement strand
CTTCGCCGACCGCATGCTGCTGCATGAGAACTCGCTGGTGCGGATTGACCCGGAAATCCCGCTGGATCGCGCCGCGCTGCTAGGCTGCGGCGTGCTCACCGGCGTGGGTGCCGCGCTGCGCACCGCCGGCTTGCAGGCGGGGCAGACTGCGGCGGTGTTCGGTTGCGGCGGCGTCGGGCTATCGATCGTGCAGGGAGCGCGCATCGGTGGCGCGCGGCAGATCCAGGACGATCCCGTGAAGGCAGTGCGCGCCCTGACCGGTGGCGAGGGTGTCGATCATGCATTCGAGGCGGTGGGCCTAGCGAAGTTATGCCGGCAGGCGATCGAAAGCCTGGCGATCCGCGGAACCGCCACCATCGTCGGCGTGCTGCCCCCGAACGAGATGATCGAGTTCCCGTGGATGGCGATCCGGCCGGAGTGCAAGGTGCAGACCTCGCGCATGGGATCGAACCAGTTCCGCACCGATATCCCGAACTACCTGGAGTTCTACCGGCAGGGACGGCTGAAGCTGGACGAGATGATCAGCCGGCGAGGCCGGCTCGGCGATATCAACGAGGCGTTCCGGGCGATGAGGGCCGGCGAGGTGGCGCGTACGGTGCTGATGTTCGACTGACAGCAAGGCGCAGCGATGCTGATGGTCACGCAGATCGTAATGGAGAAGCCATAGCAAAGCTGCGGTTTAGGTGCATGATTATCATGGGAAGCGGGACGGGAAGCGGGACGCGTGTTTGGAAATAAGAAAGCCATGCCTCGCCTCAAAAATGGAGGGGCAAAGGGCGTACCTTGGCTACTTCCCAGGAATTTAATGATACCGCCAAAAACGTTAATCGGTGCATTGAAATTCTAATCCGTCTATCAATAGCCCTTGAACCATAAGAATCGGAAGGGTCTATGGATGGCTCCGGGAAAAAGAAACCCCGTTTCTAAAAAGGAGGCGGGGTTTTTGTTTTTCGGGTGCGGAAGGCATTCATATAATTATTATGGAGGAAAAGAAAATGACGGTTCAAGAAAAAAATGTTGTTGGCGAAGAATTCCGGGATCAAAGGAGAGTCGAAAATTATGCCTATTTTCGGGAAGGGGACATAGATCCTTCATCCGGTAAAAAAATTGCCAAGCTTATCATGAGCAACCCGGATTATATCGTTTATCTGGATCCCGATCTGCGTATCGAATGGGCGGTAACCGAGGGATATGAAGACGGTAATAAGAAATATTCGGAGCTGTTTTCCGAGGTTGTAAGCAAGGTTATCGAGCTGGAAGGACTATCCGAATCGGTTTCTCTGCCAAAAAGCCAAATGATGGAGTATCGGACTCTTTTGGGGGCCGCGATCGTGGTGATGCTTGAGAGGGATAAGCCAGAGATTATTCGTGAGGTCGTCAAAAAAGCCGAGGCCTACCTGAAAGATAGAATGGCAGAGAAGGCCAGAAAATGGTATCTCATTTCATCATTTGCCTACACTGGAATTTATCTTTTGGTAATGTTGATAGTGCTCCATGCGGGTACATACGATGATTTGTGGTCTCATATATTGCCCGGGACCACAATGGGAGCTTTGGGGGCGTTGGTCTTCATCGTTTCCCGGTCCCAGCAGCTATTTGTGAATATTTCTGCGGGGCAAACCCTCCATTTTTTGGAATCCGCAGCTAGGATCATCGTGGGTATCCTCGGGGGTTTATTGGCTGCATTGGCTGTCAAGGCGGATATACTGCTCGGAATATTCGAGTCATCCAAAGAACCTCTCGCTTTGCTGCTGATCTTATGTTTCGTTGCCGGGGCCAGTGAGAGACTCGTCCCGAGTTTGATCAAGCATGTTGAAGGCATGATGGAAAAAGAGAAAAAAGAACCGGGGTCCAAACAGGAAGAGAAAAAACCTCAGGCAAAGAATAAAAGGCAAGGGAAATAGGTGTTCCGTAGGGGAGAACGTTCGTGCAGAGTGTGCTCGGCATTTTTGAGGTGCAATTAGCGGACAGCATGCCGTGCATGACATATGATTCATCGGCCAAAGTCCGGCACGGGAGTCCGGCAGTTCGCTTTTGTACCCGGAAATCGATGGAAGAGCCAACGTGCCGTCAGCCGCTCCGAATTCTCAAACCGCCATCATCCTTCAGGCAGGAGACAAGGAATTATCCCTCTAACTGAACAAATTTGAAGGGTTGGAAAGTAAAAGGTCCCGGCAGGCGATAGGTCCGGCGGTAATCAATACTTCTCCTCTGGCAGCAGTCTATCGGCCACGTCCTTTAAGCCGATTTTTTCAAGGCCCTCGCGGGTCTGCATTCCGGTCGTTTTGTCCCAACCCCAGAGATCGTAGAACTCATCGAGCATGGCGTTGTATTGGTCTTCGTCAGCCTTGAAACCCTTATAGGGGCCGGTTTGGATTTCCTCCTGCCGAAACCTCTGCGGGGGGAGATCGTCCTCGCGAGTAAGATCTGTGTGCAGGCTGTTGAAAGCCTTCTCCAGGTTTCTGCCAACCGGGGCATAGTGCTCCATCAAATCCTCTTCGGTCACCGAAAGCCCCATGCCCGTGCGTACCAATTCGGCATAGTTCGCCGGCCTCAGGTAGTGAGCCCCAGACCAGGTCCCCACGTAGTTGCAGATTCCAAGATTGTCTTCCAGCTCTTTTGTTTTGGCCTGCCACACCACCGCCTTGGCCTGGTTTGGATAATGGACAATATCATAGTCGTTGCCCCCCGGCCCGGAGTGGATGGGCCCTCGAATCGCCCCCCGCAGGTGCCGGCCGGCCACCGGCGAGGTGGCGACCCCCAAGCCCCAGCCCTTGGGAATCCGAAATGGTTCGATGGAAGGCTGCCCCTTGACGTGAGCAAGATAGTATTCGGAGCCCTGCCCGATCTTTTTCGCCGCTTCTACCATGCCGTCGGCCAACAGGTTTCCGATCCCCTCCCGATAGGCCAGTTTGCGCATCAGCCGGATCAGGGCCTCGCCATTGCCCCAGTCGAGTTTCAACCCATCGGTATCCTTCTGATCGATGAAGCCCCTTTCATAGCATTCGAAAACCCAGGCCAGGCCCGCGGCCACGTAATCCGTATCCAGTCCTAATTCGTTGGCCAGAAGCCAGAAAGCCACGGCGATTTCCGGGTCGGAAATGTCGAACCGGGCCACGCCCCAGAGGGCATTGATCCAGAACCCCTCTCCTTTCATCTCCGGGTATTTTCCCCGGGCTTTCTCCATAAAAGGCATGCAACCGGTGGGGCAAGAGAAGCAGGCCCGGACTTTCCGCCGCATGCTCGAAATCCCCGTTTCCGGATTCATCAACTGGGCTCTTTTCTTCCTTTCCCAGTAGTCGTCCTGCCCGTTGCGGATGACCATGCAGGTTTCCCAGCCTTCGAAGTCGAGGTCCTCGAAGCGGGCCGCTCCGGATTGGCGCATGGACTGCACCTTGGCCAGGTTCGCTTCGCATTGGCGATGCGTCTTGGCGACGGCCTCCATAAACCCGCGGGGGTCGAAGACCTCGATTTTCCCGTGCCCCCGGACGACGACGGCCTTGAGCCTCTTATCCCCCATGACGCAGCCAACCCCGGACCCTCCGGCGGCCTTGGCTGTGTCGACCAGGACGGCCGACCCTCGAACCCGATTTTCCCCCGCGGGCCCGATGGCGGCAATCTCGATCCGCTCATCGCCGAGCTCCTGCCGGAGGAGGTTTTCCGTCTCGTAGGTTGTCTTTCCCCAGAGCCAGGCGGCATCGCGGATCTCCGCCCGACCGTCGGTGATAAAAAGGTAAATCGGCCTTTCCGCTTTCCCGCGGATGATAACGTGGTCAAACCCGGCATATTTCAACTCGGCCCCCCAGGACCCCCCCACGTTCGCGGAGCCTTTACCGCCGCTGAAGACGTTGATGGTTGAAATGTCCGTCCGACAGGCGCCCGGGGCCGCGGTCCCGACCAGAGAACCTGCACCGAAGCAAAGAAGATTTGCGGCATCGCTCCACTTTGTCCCGGGTTCGATTTCATTGATCAGAATAAGCGAGTTTGTTCCCCGCCCTCCAAGCGTCCGGGCGGCATACGGTTTGCTGCTCTCGGTCCAGGTCTTCCCTGTCGCCAGATCGACCCGAAGAATTTTTCCCGCCAGGGCCCCTCTGATTTTCCCTTCCTCACTCATTTTCGGATTCCTTTGGATTTTCGTCCGCGACCTTCCTGAGCGCTTTGTAGGAGCAATATCTCACACACAGGGGCTGTTCCTCACAGGCGCATTGGTCGCAAGTCTCATCGATGCTCCAGCGCACGATGCCAGTCTGGGGATTTCGGAAAACCCGGATGCTGCTGCGCTCAGGCCAGAAACTCCCCGTGTGATGAAAGGAACATACCAGCTCACAGGTCTTGCATCCATAACAGAGCGATGCGTTGCGCGCGATTCGATCCATTTATTTTCTTCCCCGATGTTTGAGGATCTCTTAAAAAGTAACTGGAACAATGGTTTCGATTGTAGGGCCGTTTGGCAGACGCCCATGGGTCGGGCGAGCACCTCGCGCCCCCCATATATTTATATCCTATTTCCTTCATAATACAGCCGGCGATGCCTGTCAATGAGCTTGAAACTTCTCTGGCCACAAAATCAGGCAAGAAACTTTTTGATGTTCATGGGCTCATCTGTTATAATCCAACCTATTGTCATTTTCAGATGGGCAAATCCCAAAACTCGCCCCCGCAGAGAGCAGCGGGGGAGAAGACTCCCAAGCCCTTTCACCCCTCGGCCTTTTTTTGAGAGAAGGAACGGAAATGAAAAGATTAGAGACTGACTTTGCGGGCGTGAAGATGCGCAATCCCCTGATCCTGGCTTCGGCCACGCCCAGCTGGGATGGGGAGCGTTGTCATCAGGCTTGGGTCCACCAAGCGGGTGCTGTCGTCCCTAAAACGTTTGCGCCTCCGGACAAGTTCGCCCAGCACCCCCGCTGCGGCCGGATGAAGATCGTTCGCCACGGCGCCAGCCGTATTGGGATGATTAACATCGAGCTTTACACGACGATACCCCTCGAAGAGTGGTTGAAGAACGATTTGGAGAAGGCTCACCAGGGAGGAAGCTGCATCATCGCCAGCGTCGTAGCCCACCCGGAACCGGAGGCCACGGGGCAGAACGCCCGGATCATCCAGGACACGGGAAAGGTGGCCATGTTCGAGATCAACGTCTCCTGTCCGATGCCGGCCGATAACTCACAAGTTGGTTTCCAGATGGGCAACGACGCGGATATGTGCTACCGCCAGGTTCAGGCCATGAAAAAGGCAGTCGCTCTTCCCGTTGGCATCAAGCTGACTCCGACGACCCACAACATGATCCCCATGGCCCAGGCGGCGGAAGCGGCAAGGGCCGATTTTCTAACCATCGGTAATTCTATCCGCTCCTTTGCTGGAGTGGACATCAAAACGGGGCTTCCGAAACTCCCGGCCTACGGGGGATACAGCGGGCCGGCGATCAAACCCATCACCCAGCGGCACGTTTCCGAAGTGGCACGGGCGGTCAAGACCCCGATCTCGGCCTGCGGCGGCATTACCACCTGGGAGGATGTGGTGGAGTACATCATGTTAGGGGCCACGACCGTCCAGATCTGCACTTCCATCATGTGGCAGGGATACGGACACTTTCAGACCCTGCTGAAGGGCCTGGAGGGGTATCTGGAAACAGAAAAGCTCGAATCTTTGAGCCAGATACGCGGAAAAGCGCTCCCCCATATCACCACCATCGACGAGGTTTCCAAACACCCTCCAATGGTTTCGCAGGTGGACCCGGAAAAGTGCACCAATTTAAAAAAGGGAGGCTGTGAACTCTGCGGCAAAGTGTGTTTCTACGGGGCGATTGAATTTTCTCCCCGCCTAAAACTGAAGCCGAAGAACTGCGACGGATGCAACCTGTGCGTGGAGATCTGCCCGGTCGGAGCCTTGAGCCTGGCGCCCGCGAAATGAAGAGGCGAAAGGGCAAAGCGGGGAAAAGGCGAAAGGAGAGAAAAGAGCATGGATTCTGGGGAGCAGGTGCTGGATTGGATTGAGCAAAATCGAGACGCCATCGTCGGTTTCCTCCAGGATCTGATCCGGATCCCCAGCGTGACCGGTGAGGAGGGAGAGATCCAGAAATTTATCGCCGGGCGGCTGGAGGAAATGGGGCTTGCCGTGGATGTCTTCGAGCCGGACCTTGCCGCCTTGAGGAAACACCCGGCTTTCGTGGACGTCTCCCGCGGATACGAAGGGCGGCCCAACGTGGTGGGAATCCTGAAAGGCAAAGGAGGCGGGAAATCCCTGCTCTTCAACGGCCACGTGGACGTGATCCCGGCCGGGGCGCCGGAGAGCTGGGAGCACGCCAGTTGGTCAGGAGACCTTGCGGATGGCCGCATCTACGGGCGCGGGGCCGCGGACATGAAAGCGGGGCTGGCAGCCATGACCATGGCCATGAAAGCGATCCTTGATTCCGGAATCCGACTCGGAGGGGATGTGATTCTCGAGTACACCGTGGACGAGGAACTCTCCGGAAACGGAACGCTGGCCTGTGTTATGAAGGGATACAAAGCCGACGGCGGGATCTGCTGCGAGACCTCCAGTATGCGTGTCCAGCCAGGTTCCATTGGGCGGATTTGGTTCGAGATCAAGGTTAAGGGCAAGGCTGCCGGCATCCAGCGCCGGTGGGAAGGGGTCAATGCCATCGATAAAGGATACCGGGTGACCCAGGCCGTTTCCGATTTCGAACGGGTGCGGGTTGGGCGCTTGAGCCATCCGCTTTACCCGGACATCCGCGGGGCTATCCCCTGCATGGTTGGGGTTTTCGAGAGCGGTTCCTACCACAGCGCCTTCCCGGACAGTTGCCTGTTGAAAGGATCCATGGCCACGGTCCCCGGGGAAGACTCGGCCGCGGTAAAAAAAGAATTCGTCGAGTTCATCCGGCAAAAAGTCGCCGACGATCCCTGGCTGAGAGACCACCCCCCCGAAGTCGTCTTCACGGGTTATTTCGCCGAACCCTCGGCGATACCCGCGGACAACCCCATCGTCCGGGTGCTCTGCCGGAATTTTACCAAAGTCACCGGCAGAGAACCGGTGATCAGCGGTCGGGAGGGGGCGGCGGACATCCGCTTCATGAATCGGTACGGGGAAACCCCCACGGTCATCTTCGGCCCGGGCATGACCGAGCAAATGCACGCCAACAATGAATGGGCGAACATCGACGATCTGATTCAGGCGACGAAAATTTTGTCCCAAACCATTCTGGAGTGGTGCCGGATCGCCTGAAGGCGTTGAAAAGCCATTGACCAACCGGACAGGACAAAAGGATTCTCGGTGATTGACCTGAGCATAAATGAAAAAAAGCTGGAACGGGCAGTCCAGCGGGCGCGGGAGCGGAAGATCCTGATTCCCACCTTCAAGGAGCAAATCGAGCCGGAACGAATTCCCGAGAAAGTAAAAAATAAATTGAAAAAGGTCGGGCTCTGGGATGTGAATCCGCTCAACCTCTTTCGAATCACCTGGAAAAACGAACCGCAATCTTCAGGTGGCCAGTTCGGGAAGGTGAATTACCTCGAATTCCCGCAGGCCCTCGTCGGAGTGGAGGCCCGGATCATCGCCCTGGTGGGCAAGTGGTTTCCCACCGGCTCTCACAAGGTCGGCGCTACCTATGGCTGCCTGGTGCCCCGGCTGGTTACGGGCCAGTTTGACCCGAAGAGCCAGAAAGCGGTCTGGCCTTCAACGGGAAATTACTGCCGCGGCGGCGCTTACAACGCCACCCTCCTCGGTTGCGACTCGATTGCCATCCTGCCCGAGGGAATGAGCCGGGAGCGATTTCAATGGCTGGCCACGGTCGCCGGAGAGGTCATTGCGAGTCCAGGCTGCGAGAGCAACGTCAAGGAAATTTTCGACAAATGCTGGGAACTGCGTCAAACCAGGGAGAACGTGGTCATTTTCAACCAATTCGACGAATACGGAAACCACCTCTGGCATTATCAGGTTACCGGCCGGGCCCTGGAAGAGGTCTTGTCTGCAGAGATCGGGAAAAGCGGACGTCTTGCCGGATTCGTGTCCCAGACCGGCTCGGCGGGGACAATCGGGGCCGGGGATTACCTGAAAGAGCGGTTTCCGGGCAGCAGGATCGCGGCCAGCGAAGCCCTCCAATGCCCCACCTTGCTCCTGAACGGCTTCGGCGATCATCGGATCGAGGGGATCGGAGACAAACACGTCCCCTGGATCCATAACGTCCGCAATACCGATGTGGTCATGGCCATCGATGACGAGGCCTGCCTGAGTTTGGTCCGGCTGTTCAATGAACCGGAAGGGAAAAAGTACCTAAACGCCCGGGGGATCTCTGAGGGTTTTATTCAGAATCTTCCTCTGCTGGGAATTTCGAGCATCGGGAACCTTCTCTCTTCAATTAAATTCGCAAAATACTATGGGCTGACGGGGCGGGATATTATCCTTACCGTCCTGACCGATTCGATGGAGCTTTACGGCACCCGGGTCGAGGAGATGCGAGAGGCGAGGGGCGCTTATGAGCAGATTCACGCCGCCGCGGACTTTCATCGCTACTTGATGGGTGAGGGAACGGAAAATATGCTTGAATTGCGGAACCCCGACCGCAGACGAATCCACAACCTGAAATACTTCACCTGGATCGAACAACAGAAGAAAACCCTGAAAGAGCTGAACGCTCAATGGAATGATTTCCCAGAATTCTGGGATCGCATTCACCGGCAAGTGGAGGAGATAGACCGTCTGATCGAAAATTTCAACAGGCGAACAGGCGTCCTCGAGGATTTGTGATTCGTACGAATTGGCAAGCCAAGGATTCCAGGTTCAAAATCTATCCTGCAAGGAGGCAACGATGAAAAGAATTCTGTTCGTTTTATTCGTAGGGGTGGCTGTTTTCGCTTTGGCCATGGCCGGTACGGCTTCGGCCGCGGCAAAATGGAATATCAAATTCGGACATGATCAACCTGAGAAGAGCCCCCACCACGACGGGGCCCTATTATTCAAGAAACTTGTGGAGGAAGGGAGCAACGGGGAAATCGCTGTCAAAATTTTCCCCAGCCAGGTTCTTGGGACCGGACTCCAGATGTCGGAAATGGTCCAGGCGGGAGCCCTGGAAATTCTGGCGATCCCCACTTCCAACATGCAGGTCCTCCATCCCCCTCTCCAGGTATTGGATCTTCCTTTCCTGTTTCCGAACCCGGAAGCCTTGTTCAAGATTCTGGACAGCGATTTCACCGATAAGCTGTATAAACCTCTGGTGAGCCGAAATATCGTCGGCCTGCACTGGATCATCAGCGGGTTCAAACAGTTTACGGGGAATTTCCCCATTCGTACTCCGGATGATTTCAAAGGCCGGAAGATCCGGGTCATGCCGGCCCCCATCATCCGGGAACAGTTCAAGGCGCTGGGAGCCTCTCCGGTGCCCATCGATTTCCACGAGCTCTACAACGCCCTGCAGCAGGGCGTGGTGGACGGCCAGGAGAACCCCCTGACCACGATCGTGACCATGAAATTCTACGAAGTGCAGAAATATATGACCCTGAGCAACCATGCTTTCATCGCCTATGTCTTTGTGGCCAGCAAGAAATTCCTGGATTCCCTGCCGGAGAAACACCAGAAGCTGATCCGCGAGTCGGCCAAGAAGACGGGAGTTTATGAGCGCGGGCTGGTGTTGAAGAGAGAAAAGGGATTCCTGGAGAAGATCAAAAAATCCGGTGTGACCGTGATCGATTTGAAACCTCAGGATCGGCAGGCCTTCCAGAAGGCGGTCGAACCCGTTTATGACTGGTTCAATAGCAACATTGCCGGGGGGAAACCCTACTACGACATGGTTCGCGCGGCCTTAAAGAAGTAAATTCGGCATGGAGGGGCGATTCAGGAATCGCCCCCGGAAAATCCGAAAAACCTGAGACAGAGGGAGTTCATGGGCCTATGAGTTTTCTTACCCGGCTGGATCAAATGTCCAACAGGCTGGAGAGAACCTTCCTGGCTGGAGCCATTATCATCTCCAGTCTGTTGCTCTTCGTGAATGTAGTGATGCGCTACATTTTTCTCCTCCCCATTTACTGGGCCGAGGAATTTGTACGCTACCTCATGGTCTGGCTCATTTTTATCGGCGCCAGCCAAGTGACCCTATGGGGGGGCCATGTGGCCGTGGATATCGTTCCCCGAACGCTTTCCAAGAGGGGGAATGAGATCCTTGCCTTTATTGTGAACGTAATCTGCATTCTCTTCTGCGTTCTATTGGCCTACCTGAGCATCAAACAGATGATGAGAGTCAGAGGCGCCGGCCAAATTTCTCCGGCGCTCGAAATTCCCATGTGGATCGCTTATCTCTCCATTCCAGCAGGCGCGATTTTGATGCTCCTCCGCTTTGTCCAGCATCTTTGGGCGCGCATTCAGGGCAAAACCCTGGAAATCCGCGAAGCCCTGGATTGAGGCGATATCTCTTCGCCCCAAGGGTTTGACGAGGAAAAGAAGGAATATCTTAACGGAAGGCTTCCGACTGGGGATCTCATGACGGCCTTGATCTTTGCTTTATTGGGGGTTTTTCTCGCAGCCAGCGTTCCCATTTTCGTCTCCCTCTCCCTCGTGGCGATCCTGATCTTTTTCTTTTACAGTTCTATCCCCATGGAGATCCTTCCCCAGCGTATGTTTGCGGGAGTAGAGGGCTTTGCCCTGCTGGCCATCCCCTTTTTCATCCTGGCGGCGGACCTCATGGGTAGGGGAGGGGTAACTTCCCGCCTGATCCGCTTTGTCAACACCCTCGTGGGCCATTTCCCCGGCGGGCTGGCAATCTGTGCCGTCATGACCTGCCTCCTTTTCGGCGCCATAACCGGTTCAAGCGCCTCGACGGTCATCGCCGTGGGCGGGATTCTTTATCCGGCCTTGCTTAAGTCGGGCTACCACCCCCGCTTCACGCTGGGCGTTGTCACTTGTTCCGCCCTTTTGGG
>LJUR01000111.1 GCA_001304105.1 Deltaproteobacteria bacterium SM23_61 | reverse complement strand
CGAATTCGTAGCCCATCTCGGTGAAGAGTTCCTGGATCTCCTCGGCCGAGAAGAGGTAGAAGAGCATGAGCACATCGGCCTGCTTCGAGGCTTTATACCGGTTGGGGGTGTCCCCTTCCGCCTCCAGAACCCGGTCCAGCCTCTGGATATTGCCGTATTTCTTCCGGTATCCCTCCCAGTCAAACTCCAGCAGCTGATCGTATCCCTCGAACTGGCTGATGATTCGGTCTCCGTGGAATACGACCCGCATCTTACGGGAAATGTCCTGCCAGCGGTCCATCTCCGCCGGTTCCAGTCCCAGGGCCTCCAGCAGATCTTTCCTTCTTCTGGGAGGGAGCGCCTCGATCGCTTTCAGGGCGGTCCGCAGCACGTAGACGGTCATCACATTGGTGTAAGCGTTGTTGTTCAGGCCGGGTTTTTCCGTATCGGGATACCCGTCGTGATATTCATCGGGCCCCATGACTCCCAGGATTTCGTAACGGTCGAGTTGCCGGTTGAAGGTTGCCATACCGGCCAGAAACCGGGCGATTTCCAGGATCATCTCCGCACCGTAGGTGGAAAGAAATTCCAGGTCTCCGGTGGCCTTGTAATACTGCCAGGCATTGTAGGCGATGGCGATATTGACATGGCGCTGCAGATGGGTGTGATCCGGCAGCCACCGGCCCGATTTCGGGTTCAGGTGGAGCTGCTGGGTTTCCTCCCGCCCGTTGCTTCCGCTCTGCCAGGGATAGAGGGCGCCTCGTAAGCCTTCTTCTTGAGCCGCAAGGCGCGATCGGTTTAACCGCCGGTAACGGTAAAGAAGCAGAGACCGGGTGAGATTGGGTATTCTCAGGTTGAGATAGGGAAAGACAAAGAGTTCGTCCCAGAAGACGTGCCCCCGGTAGGCCTCCCCGTGCCAGCCCCTGGCCGGCACGCCGATGTCCAGGTCGATGGAATTCCTCGAAACGGTCTGGAGCAGGTGAAAGATGTGCAGCCGCAGGATCATCTGGGGCCGATCGCCGTTTTCAAGCCGGATGTCGCATCGGTCCCACAGGTGGTCCCATTGCAGGACGTGGCTGCGAAGAAGTTCATCAAAGTCCCCCGCATGGGTGATCGCCTCCGCCGCATCCAGGGCGGGTTCGGAGATGGCGAAGTCCCTGGAGGTGTTAAAG
The DNA here is from genome assembly GCA_001304105.1 of Deltaproteobacteria bacterium SM23_61. GTDB lineage: Bacteria > Desulfobacterota > SM23-61 > SM23-61 > SM23-61 > SM23-61. The sequence goes on along the minus strand of LJUR01000111.1, from coordinate 13,230 downwards.
GAAACGATCTTTTCGACCTTCACCGGTTGATTCCGCGCCGCCTCGACAAAAAACTCCTGGCCGATAGTTCCGGGTTGTTCGACAAGCTTCCTTTCCATCTCCATCCGTTCCTCTCCGGAATACACGCGGATTCTGGCGGTCTCGGCCACCCGAAGGCGGGATTGATTGGTCTCCATCAGGAGATAGATCGTTTCTTTATCCACCGCCCCGCTCCGGATGGGCTCCAGGTGCTTGCTGTTGAGCTGCTTGTAACGTTCGACCCCGGCATTGATCACCGTTCCGTCCAGGGCGGAAAGGACCTGAATCCGTCCGGCCCAGTTTTCCGGGATGACGGTGGTTTCCAGCGCGGCCAGATGCATGTGCTCCATATGCACGAAACGCCGCTGGATCAGGGTCGTTTCCCGGTCCTGTTTGTCCCGGAATCGAACTGTTCTGGAGAGAAGGCCCTCTTTCAGGTTGAGTTCCTGGCGGTAGGAAAGGATTTCCACGGACAGAAGATTCAGCCAATCGCCCCCTTCCGGCCGGATCCTGGTGAGCAACCAATTGGGCATATTCACCAGGTCTTCATTTTCAACCACCCGACCGGCGATCTCCGTTTCCAACCGGTTGTATCCCCCGGCGAGGTACGTCCCGGGGTAATGAATCTCGTCCGCTCCGGATTCAGGCGCAGCCCCGCGGGTGGCGAAATACCCGTTTCCCAGGGTGCAGAGCGCCTCGCGCAAGCTTTCCTTTTTCGGTTCGAATCCTTCATAGACCAGGGTCCAGGGGTTCATGGAGACCTCCTGCAGAAGGAAATGAGTCTAAGCAGAAATTCGCGGACCTCCCCGGGGTTCTTCAGGCTGTAGCTGGCGGCGGTCTCATAGGGGTGATCCCGGACCACGATTCCGATCCCCCGTCCCTGCAGCGCCCGGAAGGCGTCCTCGTCGGTCACATCATCCCCGAGGTAGAAGGGCAGCACATCCTCTTCGTCGAGTTTCAGGGCGCGAAGCAAGGAGAAAAGCGCTTTCCCCTTGTGCCAGTCCATTTGGGGTTGGAGTTCGAAAATCTTTTTTCCGTAGGCTTTCCGTAACTTGGGGTTTTGGCCGGCGACCTCATCCACGACTCTTTCGATCTCTTCCACCCTGGCGGGGTCAACCAGGCGGTAATGGATGGCGATGGCGAACTTTTTTCGCTCCACCAGGAGGCCCTGGATCGAGGAGAGTTTTTCGGAGAGCTCTTTCTCCGCGCGGTCGAGAACGGGAAGGAATTCCTCCCCCACCGTATTCTCGACCTGTAGCCCCTTTGGGCCGGAGATGTCGAATCCATGGCTTCCGGCATAAATGATGGAGTCGATCCGGACTTTGTCCCGCACGTCCTGGAGGTCCCGGCCGCTGATGATCCCCAAAGGGCAAAGTCGGGAGAGCTCAATCACCGCCTCCCGCATGTCTTGGTGCATGACCGCCCGGTCGGGGGTTTCCACGATGGGAGTCAGTGTCCCGTCATAGTCCAGGAATAGGGCAATGCGCCTTTCCCCGGCCTGGCGGGAAATTCCCTCAAAATCCTCCAGGGCGGAGGGCAGCGGTTCGCAGGGTTCCGAATCCCCGGCGACGGAAATCTCGGAAAGGTCTTCCACTGCCACGTGGGCCCCGTTTTTCAGGAGATCTTCTTTTCCTCCGGTTCGGGCAATCCCGATGACCAGGCCGAAATTCCCCGCCCGCCCGGCCTGGACGCCGGAAACGGCGTCTTCGACCACCACCGCCCGCTCCGGGGCCACCCGTAATTGCCGGGCCGCCTCGAGGAAGATATCCGGGGCGGGTTTGCCGGGAATGCCCAGGATCTCCGAATCCACCCCGTCCACCCGTACATCGAAGAGGTCCGAAAGATTCACCGAATCCAGGATCAGGGCGCAGCTCTTGCTCGATGAAATGACTGCGGTTTTCAGTCCGTGCTTTTTTAAGCAGTGAATCAGATCTACCGTGGATCCGTAAACTTCCACGCCCTGCTCCCGGACCCGCTTCAGGAAATCTTCGTTTTTTTGCCGGGCCAGTCCGTGGACGGTTTTCGCCCCGGGCGGGTCCTCCGCGCGGCCCTCGGGCAGTTTCATTCCCCGGGATCGGAGAAAACTCCTCAGCCCGTCGAGGCGGGGTTTTCCATCCACATAGAGACGGTAATCCGTTTCGATTTCAAAAGGCTGAAAGGGAATGCCTTTCCGGGCGGCGTCCCGCGAGAGGAAATCGTCGAACATTTTTTTCCAGGCCGCGGCATGGACGGAGGCGGTATCGGTGACCACCCCGTCAAGATCAAAGATGACCGCTTCAAAAGAGCCTGCCGCTATCACGAAAGCGGTTTTCGGATGGGCCATTTTTCGCCTCCCAGATATCAGCGGACGGGGATTCCTATGACCGTGCCGATCTTCCACTCACCCTGAAATGCTTCCCTATTCATCGAAGTGCTCCTTTCCCGATGCCTGCGGGTTTTTGGGGCCCTCCTCATCGTCCCTCCTTCCTTCCGGAGAAAAGGGTCTCTCTCCTGTGTATTTTTTCTGGTCCCTCTTTCAGGATATTTTTCAGCCTTTTCAGGACCCTCCGGGCCCATAAGAATTCGGTGGCCAGAATGGCCAGGCCCAGGGGGATAACGATCAGAGCCGGCCCCGGAAGCACAATCATGGCTGCTCCGACGATCAAAAGAGTAAAACCGATGATCGCCACAAAAAATTTCTTGGCCACCCGGAGACTCTTTCCTTCCAGGAATTTCATTTCGACTCGCTTCCTCTCTCCGGTTCAGGGGAAAAAGCCTAAGGGCCTTCCTTCCGCTCCTCCAAGATTTCGCGGATCCATGCCTTAATTTCCTCCCTCCGTTCCTGGAGCCCCTCCAGTCTGACAGAGAGGGGCTTGCTCGCCTCGCCGAAGTACACCGACCGGTGGGGGAAAGGGATCTCGATTCCCAGTTCGTCGAACCGCTTTTTGATCCTCCGGTTCATCTCCCGCCCCACAAGCCATTGCTTGATGGGTAAGGTCTTGATCCTGGCCTTGATGACGACCGCCGAGTCGCCGAACTTATCCACCCCCAGAATTTCCAGCGGTTCCAAGATGGCAGATCGATACGCTTCCTCCTGCATGATTTGATCGCCCACTTCCTTCAGAACAGAGATCACCCGGTCCGTGTCTTCCTTGTAGGCCACTCCCACGTCGAACAGGTAGAAGGAAAATTCATAGGTCATGTTGGAAAGGGTATTGATCGCCCCGTTGGGAAAAACGTGGATGGTTCCGTCCAGTCCACGAAGGACGCTGGTCCGGAGGTTGACCTGCTCGACCAATCCGCCCGTGCCGTTGATGATGGCCACGTCCCCCACCCGGAGTCGGTTTTCAAAGGTATAGAAAAGGCCGCTGATGATGTCCCGGACCAGGTTTTGAGCTCCGAACCCGACGGCCAATCCTAAGATTCCGGCTCCCGCCAGGATGGGCTTGATGTCGAACCCCAGCTCGGAGAGGATCATGATCCCGGCGAATACCGCCACGGCCACGGCGACTCCCCGCTTGAAGATATTGGCCAGGGTGGAGATCCTTTTTCCCACTTCCAGGGGGCTGACCGTTGCCGTGGCCTCCATCCGAGCCTGGGCCTGGAGGGCGAACTTGTTGATGAGAAGGTAGGCCAGTTGGAGGAAGAGGAAAGCGAAGAGTAAGATGAAGGGAATACGCAAGAGCGGCTTGATCCAGCTCGTATCGGCGATGAATTCATAGACGCTGACCCCCCAGACATCGAGGACGACGAAGAGGGAGAAAAGGGCAATCGCCGCATACCCCGCCTTCCCGAGGTATTCGACATAGCGGCTGGCGTGCTCCGCCAGGGCCGGGTATCTCTCCTGAATCTCCCGGGTGACCTCGAAGAGCTTTCGGAAAAGGTAAGACCAGAGAATCCAGAGCCCCACCCCCGAAAGGAGGACCAGGACGCTCTTGGCCGAGGAAGAAAGAACATAATCATAGAGGTGGGAGGGCCCCGCCAGGGAAAGGACGGCCAGGAAACCGGCGTAGCAAAGGGCCAGGAGGTACACTTTTCCCGAGGAATAATTCACCGCCCGCTTGAAAAAGGATAACCACGGAGGGTCTCCGGGCCGGACGGCCCGGCTCAGGAGTCTCTGGATCTCTCCCCTCCACTGGGCCAGAATGACGATGGCGAATGCGGCCAGACCGACCTTGTAAAGGATCCCCGCTGCCTTCATCATCCGCAGATGGCTCAGATGGAAAGCGGCCAGGTAAAGAAGATAGACCCACAAGGAGAAGAGGAGGATTCTCCTCAACCAAATGAAGATGTATCCCGAGGTCTCGTCTTTCAGGGGGATCAACCCTTCCGGCCGCAGGTCCGGCGAGAGGAGAAGGGCCAGAAAATGTTTTAACCCCAGGTAAAGGGTCAGGGCCAGCAGGGCGCTCAGGATAAAAGGCTTCACCGTCCGGGTTGCGGGGAAAAAGAGGGAAAACAGGTAGAAAACGGCGTACAGGGCGATCCAGGGATAAACCCGGAACAAGGTGGCCAGGCAGACCCGCCCGAACTTTTGGGCTCGAGTCTGCCGTTCATCGCGATCCCATCTTTTCTCGAACCGCCGGGTGATTCCGCGCAAGAGCAGCCAGAGGAACAGGCCGGCGGCAAGGGCCGAGAGGATTCCCACCCCCAAGGAGGTGATCTTTCTCCGGTTTTTTTCCTGGGTGAGGTAGGTCAGGACCCGGCGGTAGCTAAGGGAAAGAGATTCGAAAAACGCGGTTATTCTTTCCCCGATGCGGGAAATCTGTTCCTCCCGGGATTCATACAACTCCAAAAGGTCGAGGAAGCCGCTTTCCGTTTCGGGAACTTCCTGCTTCTCCTGCTCCGAGGCGAGTTTTTGGGCTTCCAAAAGTCCCCTCAGCTGGGCAGCCAGCTTTTTGGCTTCCTCGGGGTTCTCCAGAAGTTGAATGGTCTTTCCCAATTCAGCGATCTCGACCCGCAGCGGTTCCTGAGCCTGGAGCCCCTGGGCCAGAGTCTGCGGCACTGCCAGATAGAAGAAAAGGACCCATCCGACGGCAAGGAAGATTTTTTTTAGTAGCAGCTTTTTCATATCCCCTCCCCAATAATCCTCTCGTGCGTTCCCTTCCCCGGAAAACATCTTCAACCCCCGCCTTTTCTCCTCCGCCGGGAGGATGGCCTTTGCTCCCCTTCTTTTCCGGCTTTGCGCCGCGAATGCCCCTGGCGATGACCTGCGCCGTTACCCTTCCTTTGGAGTACGCCGGCGACCTGCCGGACCAGGGGATCGGACTCGATCTCCTCGAGGAGAATCGGCAAGGGGATGGACCAGTTGGGCCATTCCTCGACGGTGTTGGGCATGTTGGGCCTTTCCTTGACCGCCAAGGCATCCTCCAGGGTGGCGGTCACGACCACAGAGGGAGCCTCGGCCAGGAGCCGGTGGGTATGCACGATCACATCGAAAACCTTCGCCGTCCCGGAAAGCCCGGTCATCGACCGGAGGCGGTCGCGAATCTCCCCCATACCCCCCTCGTTGGGGTTGAGCCCCAATTCATGCTGCTTTTTCAAGTCAAAGCCACTCCACAACCCGGCAATCGTGGGCAGGTCGTGCGTCGTGACTGCGGCCAAGGACATTCGTGGATAGGTTGCCGGGAGCTCCTTCTCAAACCATACCAGCCGGTAGGAAAGAACCCGGTGTCGGGAAAGCTGTTCTCTCACGACCGGTTCCACAGTTCCCAGGTCTTCGCCCCCGATGATGGCCTTGGCCCGATGGCTCTCGAGGGCGACGATGGCCAGGAGGTCTTCAGACGGGTATCGGACGTAAGCTCCGGCGGATGGCCCCATTCCGCTGGGAATCCAGTAGAGGCGGAAAAACCCCATAACGTGATCGATGCGCAGGCCCCCTGCATGGCGCAGCGCCGCCCGGATGGTCCGGCGAAAAGGCTCATAGGCCGCAGCCCTCAGCTTGTGGGGTACGAATGGGGGGAGCTTCCAGTCCTGCCCCAATGTATTATACTCATCGGGTGGCGCCCCCACGGTGGCATCCGAAGCCAGCACTTCCTGCCAGGCCCAGGCATCGGCCCCTTCAGGGTCGAAACCGATGGGAAGATCCTGCATGAGGGGCAGTTCCTTCGCCGCCCCGGCCAGCTGCCGGTCCAGGAGCCACTGCACCCACTGGTGGAAGCGCAGCCGGTCGCGGTTATCGCGGGAAAAACGCCCCACGGCCGGGGAATGGGGATCCCGGTATTCAGCGGGCCATTGGGGCCACTTTTGCCCATATCGCTCAGCCAGGACGCAGTAAGCGGCAAAGCTGCCGAGAGCTTCCCCCTGTTCCAGGCAATAGCGCTCAAAGCCCTCATCCCCCTGGAAAAGGGTCCAGAGGAGCTCGAGAGCCTCCATTTTCAGGCGGAAGACGGCATCGCGGTCGATGCGCGGTTCCCGATTCAAAGCCTTTCCCAGATTGCCCAGCCGCTCCAGGTCCAGGGTCGCTCCGACTGCCCCGGGGACTTCCTCGACCCGGAGGTGGAGGAGATTGAGGAAAAGCCGGCTGCTGGGGAAATAGGGACTGGGGTTTTGAGGAATCGTGGGGGCTGCGGCCTGGAGCGGGTTGATCAGCAATATGCCGGCGCCCAGTTCCCCGGCCGACCAGCGAGCCAGCCGCCGGAGGTCGGCCAGGTCTCCCATTCCCCAGCTCCGGGCCGAACGCAAAGAGTAGAGTTGAACCGCCCAGCCCCAGGCCCGGAAGCCGGGGGGGAGGTAACACCGGCCGGGGGTGATGATGATCTGGATCGGTTTTGCCTGGTCGAAGATCCGGAGCCGGTGGTAGCCGAGGGGCAGGTCTGGCGGAATGCGTCCTTCGACGGGCAGCCGGGTCCCGTCCTCAAGGGTCAATTCGGCCGGACCGGGCAGGGAGAAAGTCTGGCCGGGCCGCAATACCCGTACCGGGTTCTCGACGGGGGTAGCCGGGACGAAGGGATCGATCCCCATGGCCTTCAGGATGGCCAGCCTCGTCGCCTCCCCCGTCTTGCGCCATTTGCCCAGGGCATCCTCGTAGCCGTCGTCGATTCCCCAAATATCGGTGGCCATGAAACGGTCTCCTCGAACAGATGCTTTTTATCCGCACGCCCCTTGCCCCCGGGTCAAGACCGAAGCTTCCCGAAAATGTCAACCCGTACTCGATACGGGGCCTCCGCCTCTGAGCAGCACCATCAAGGAACGCGCCTCGACTGCAACCCCGTCCCCGGCGGTAAAGCTCTGCTCCTCTTCTGCGAACCTGAGTTCATGGGTGGAGAAGACCTTCGTCCATTTTTGGCCCCACTTCGCTTCCGGAAGCTTAAAGGTGATGGACTCGTGATGGGCGTTGAACAGGAGATAAAAGCTGTCGTCAACGATCCTTTCGCCCCGGGCATTGGGGCTGGGAATCGCCTCGCCGTTCAGGAATACGGCCAGAGAATTGGCGAATCCTTCTCCCCAGTGCTCCTCCTCCATTTCTTTGCCCTCCGGAGTAAACCATCCGATATCGTGCACTCCGGTGCCGTGAATGGCCTTTCCCTGGAACCAGCGGCGGCGCCGGAAGACCGGATGCTTGCGGCGCAATTCGATCAAGCGTGCGGTGAAATCGAAAAGACCGTCATCGACAGCACCCCAATCGTACCAGGAAATGTCATTGTCCTGGCAGTAGGCATTGTTGTTGCCCTTCTGGGTTCGACCCATTTCGTCCCCGCCCAGGAGCATGGGCACCCCCTGGGAAAGAAACAAAGTGGCCAGAAGATTCCGCTTCTGCCGCGCCCGCAGGGCCAGAATGTGAGGATTGTCGGTCGGCCCTTCGGCGCCGCAGTTCCAGGACCGGTTGTGACTCTCCCCGTCCTTATTATCCTCTCCATTGGCTTCGTTGTGTTTCTCGTTATAGGAAACCAAGTCATGCAGGGTGAAGCCGTCATGGGCGGTGAAGAAGTTGATGCTGGCAAAGGGGCGACGGCCGGTACTTTCGTAAAGATCCGAACTGCCGGTGAAACGGTTGGCGAATTCCCCCAGAGTCCGGTCCTCACCCCGCCAGTAGTCACGGACACAGTCCCGGTACTTTCCGTTCCATTCCGACCAGAGAGGAGGAAAGTTTCCCACCTGGTAGCCCCCTTCGCCCACATCCCAGGGCTCGGCGATGATTTTCACCTGGCTCACCACCGGGTCCTGCTGGATCAGGTCGAAGAAGGCCGAGAGACGGTCGACATCGTGCAGTTCCCGGGCCAGGGTGGCGGCCAGGTCGAAGCGGAACCCGTCCACGTGCATTTCCAGAACCCAGTACCGGAGGGAATCCATGATCAGCTGGAGAACGTGCGGATGGCGCATGTTCAAGCTGTTTCCCGTGCCGGTATAATCCATGTAGTAATGGGGATCATCTCCCACGAGGCGATAGTAGGCGGCGTTGTCGATACCCTTGAAAGAAAGCATGGGCCCAAGATGGTTGCCCTCGGCCGTATGGTTGTACACCACGTCCAGGATGACCTCGATCCCCGCTTCATGCAGGGTTTTGACCATCTGTTTGAACTCCTGGACCTGCTGGCCCCGCTGGCCCCGGCTGGAGTATTCGTTGTGCGGGGCCAAATAGCCGATGGAGTTGTACCCCCAATAGTTGCGCAGACCGCGTTCCACCAGGTGGGCGTCGTGGATGAACTGATGAACGGGAAGAAGCTCCACCGCCGTAATTCCGAGGCGCTTCAGATATTCGATCGCCGCCGGATGGGCCAAACCAGCATACTTGCCCTGAACCTCGGGGGGAATATGGGGGTGACGGGCGGTGAAACCCTTGACATGGACCTCGTAGATCACCGTCTCGTTTAAAGGAGTGCGCGGGGGCTGATCAAATCCCCAATCGAAGAAGGGGTTGATGACCACGGATTTGGGGACCCAGGGCGCGCTGTCATCCTGGTTCGGCGCTCCCTCGGGTTCACGGAACCGGTAAGGGAAAACCGCTTCCTTCCAGCTGACCTCGCCCTCCATCGCTTTCGCATAGGGGTCCAGCAGGAGCTTGGCCAGATTGCACCGGAGGCCCTGCTCCGGCGCCCAGGGGCCGTGCACTCGAAAACCATAGCGCTGGCCGGGTTCGATCCCCGGGAGGTAGCCATGCCAGCAAAACCCCGTCACCTCCGGAAGGTCGACGCAGGTTTGGCTTCCGTGGTCATCAAAGAGGCACAGCTCCACGCGGCTGGCGGCTTCGGAAAAAAGGGAGAAATGGGTCCCCGTTCCGTCGTAGCTTGCTCCCAGCGGATAAGGTTTCCCCGGCCAAACGGAAAGATTTTCCACGGTTGGTTAACCTCCATGCGCAAAGACTATAACCGCAATTCATCCTGGATATCTTTTTCATACCACTCGTAGCCCAATAAGCACAAGGCAAACCTCGCGGCTACAACTTCTATTTCTTGACCGGCTTCTCAAATTCCTTTTCAGACCATTTCCTGGAGTTTCATAGCATCCTGGGCGGCGTAACCCGCCTGGTCGTTGTCGAAGTAACAGAAGATCTCTTTTTTCTCCCGGCGCCAGGCCGAAAAGGCATCCGCCCAGCCGGCCAGGGTTTCCAGGGAATATTTCCCCTGGTATTTATCCCCCGGCCCGTGAAGCCGAAGGTAAACGAAATCGGCGGTAACTTCCTTGGGGGATTGAAAGCCCGCCAGATCGTAGATGCAAAAGGCAGCCCCGTGCTTGCGTAGCGTCTCCAGCGCCTCGTCCCGGAACCAGCTGGGATCCCGGAACTCGAAGGCCGCCCGGAATTTTTTCGGCAGCGCCTCCAGGAAAGAATCCAGCCGTTCGCCGTTGAACTTCCATCCCGGCGGAAGCTGGAAGAGGACAGGCCCCAGTTTTTCTCCCAGGTATTTCACCCGCTCCAGGAATTTTTCCAAAGTCTTCTCCGGATCCTTCAGTTTTTTCATGTGGGTGATATATCGGCTGCCTTTCACCGCGAAAATGAAACCTGCAGGGACCGTTTCCCTCCATGTCTCCATCGTGTCCTTCTGCGGAAGCTGGTAAAAGGTGTTGTTGATTTCCACGGTACGGAAATGTTTGCGGTAATAAGGCAAGAAATCCTCCGCTTTCGCATCCGGGGGATAAAAGGGCCCCCGCCAGTGATCGTAGTGCCAGCCCGACGTGCCGATGTGAATTCCTTCTTTTCCGGTCATGCGTTTTCCTTGGGCAGGCCACGGAAACGGTAGATGGTCTCGAAGGAATTGAAGAGGTCCAGGTACTGTTCCTGGTAGCGGGTGAGGAGGAATTTCTTCCGCACGGTTTCCCGGGCCTTTTTCCCCATGCGTTCCCGGAGGAGGGGGTTCTTGACCAGCTCGACGATTCGCTTGGCCGCCTCTTCCGGGGAGGAGACCAGGAACCCGTTCTCCCCGTCCTTGATCTGGTAGTGGATTCCGCCCGCGTTCCTTTGGGGAAACCCGGAGATGCCGTGGAAGAATACTTTTCTCCCGCCGGATTTTGTCCCGCCAAGGCGGGAATCCGTCCGACCCCCGGCTCCACGTACAATTTTGTGCCTATTATTTTGGGGGTCCGACGCTAGGGGTTGATGGTTAAAGTGACGATGGTTTTTGGCTTCATAAAGGCTCCTTTCGGGCGAATGGGCGGGTCAGCGATTCCCGGGGGAAGACAGGGCCTCGTAGCCCGCCACGATGTCGAGGAGTTCCTCGGTTATGGACATCTGCCGCTGGCGCTGGAATCGGGCATGGAGTTGGGAGAGCATCTCTTCGATGTTCCGTTCCGCCCCCTGCATGGAGGAGAGGCGGCTGGCATTCTCGCTGGCCAGGGACTCGGCGAAGGCCCGGTAGAGGGACACGAACAGGTACTGGCGGATCAAACGGGAAAAGAGCCGGTCCCAGTCCATGGTGAAGAGAGGCAAACAGCGGCCCGGCCAGCTTTCCGCTCCCACCCGGGCCAGCCATTCCTCGTCGATGGGAAGAAGGAGGAACGACTCGGGCCGGTAGGAGGCGGCGGACAGGTGCTCGGAAAAATACAGGCCCACTCGCTTGATGCCCCGGGCGGGCCAGGTTTCCAGAACCCAGAGCAGCTCCTGGACCAGGGGGGTGATCCCGGAGGTGGAGCCGGGAACCGGAAAGGTTTCCTCCACGGGCTGCCCGGCGTCCTCTAAACGTCCGGCTGCGCGCAGTCCCACGGCGAGAACGATCCGGTCATCCTTTCCCACCCCCCGGCGATCCAGGTCTTCCAGGGCGTGGGTTACGATCTGGTCATTGACCTGGCCGCACATCCCCTGATCGGAGCCGAAGACAATAACCCCCCAGTGTTCCCCGGATCCTTGCTGAAATTGAAGGCCGGCGGGCTTCTGTTTCAAGAGCACCTGGAGCCCCATCTCCACGGTGCGGTTGTAGTCGGAGAGAGATTCCACCGCCCGTTCGTACTGCCGGATGTTCACCGCCGCCAGGGCCTTCATCGTCTTCACCACCGAATGAAGGTCTTCAGCGGTCTTGATCTTTCTTTTCAGCGACTCGAGGGTCTGCATGTTTCTCCGGTTGGATGACCGCTTCGACGATCTGGAGCAAGGCTTCCCGGTCTTCCGAACTCAGCTTTTTGCCCTGCCGGATCCGCTCCCCGATCTCCGCACCGTCCCGGGCCACTGCTTCCCGGATGGCTTTTTCCGCCTCGCCGATGCGGTCGACGGCCATATCATCCAGGCGGCCGGAAGTGACCGCGAGGAGGATCCCGATCTGCTCGGGAACGGGGATCGGCCGGTACTGGGGCTGTTTGAGAACTTCCCGCACCCGCCGTCCCCGCTCCAGGGTCTTGCGGGTCTCTTCGTCCAGCCGGGTGCCGAAGCGGGCGAAGGACTCCAGCTCCTCAAACTGGGAGTAGGAGAGCCGCAGGTCCCCGGCCACGGCCCGGTAGGCGGGCAGCTGGGTCTTTCCGCCCACCCGGGAGACCGATTTGCCCACGTCCACGGCCGGCAGGATCCCTTTCTGAAAAAGTTCGGGAGAAAGGTAAATCTGCCCGTCGGTGATGGAGATCAGGTTGGTGGGGATGTAGGCCGATATGTTCTGGGCCTCGGTTTCCACGATGGGCAGGGCCGAGAGAGACCCGCCCCCGTGCTCCTCCCGGAGGTGCGTCGACCTCTCCAGGAGACGGGAATGGATGTAGAAGATGTCTCCCGGGTAGGCTTCCCGCCCGGGAGGCCGGCGGAGCAGGAGGGAAAGCTCCCGGTATGCCCTTGCGTGGCGGGTCAGGTCGTCGTAGACCACCAGGACATCCCGCCCCTGCTCCATGAAATACTCCCCCATGCTGGTTGCCGCGTAGGGGGCGATGAACTGCAGCCCCGGGGGGTCTTCCTCGCTGGAGACCACCACGATGGAATCGTCCAAGACCCCGTAGTTCCCCAGGTCGGCGATCACCTTGGCCGCGGCGGCGGATTGTTTTCCGATGGCGCAGTAAATGCAGAGGACATCCCTGTCCTTTTGATTGATCATCGTGTCCAGGGCGATGGCCGTTTTGCCGGTCTGCCGGTCCCCCAGGATGAGTTCACGCTGCCCCCGGCCGATGGGAATGAGGGCGTCGACCGCCTTCAAGCCGGTCTGCAGGGGAACGGTGACGGGCGCCCGGTCCATGATGCCCGGTGCTTCCCTTTCCACGGGGCGCCGTTTTCCGGTCCTGACCGGGCCCCGCCCGTCGAGGGGCCGCCCGAGGGCGTCCAGGACGCGCCCGAGGAGGGCATTCCCCACGGGAACATCGAGTACCCGCCCGGTCCGGAAAACTTCGTCGCCCGCCTTCAGGTCCGAGCTTCGGTCCAGAAGGATGATCCCGGTCTCTTCCGGGTCCAGGTTGAAGGCCATTCCCATCTGGTTCCCCGCAAAACGGACTAGCTCCTCCGAGCGGACCGAGGGCAGCGCGGCGACCCGGGCGATCCCCGGCCCGACGGAGGCCACGGTCCCCACTTCCTCGGCCTTCAGCTCCGGGGCGAAGCCCCGCAGGATTCTTTCCAGGACCGGGAAGGTGTCTTCCAGGACCGAAGACAGGTTCTTGATTCCAGCGACCGGATTCTCGGTCAAACTATTTCTCCTTAAAAGAATTGGAATGTTGGAATAATGGAATAACGGGTCTTAGTGGTTCCGTTTTTTGTCCAATATTCCATTCTTCCATTCTTCCATTTTTGGATAATATCCAAATTCGTTGATCGAATATTTCATGAAAACCTGCCAAGGGCCCGGAAGGAAAGGCAGATTGCGCCGCAAGCATCGGCGGGAGTTTGCTTTCCAAAGTCTCCCC
>LJUR01000110.1 GCA_001304105.1 Deltaproteobacteria bacterium SM23_61 | reverse complement strand
GAGGTGGTGGCCAAGGTCTACGACACGGGAAACAACCTGGGGATCTGGCCGCTGGCCTGGAAGGACAACTGTGCCTTTCTTGAGGAAGATCTGAAGGATACGGAAGGGCTGGACATCAAATTCCCGGTCGATGAGGTGGGGGCCGAAATTCTGCTGGTCCCGCCCTCGGCGGACAACTTTGTCAACACCAACACCATGATCGGCTATGGCAAGATGTTCCATGCGGCCGGTATCTCCTGGACCACCAGCACCTACTGCAATGAGGGCGGAAATTTCGGACTCTTCTTGGACTATGGCAATCTGAAAAAGTCGAACAACCGCATTCTGGAGGCGGCCCGCGCCCTGAAGGTGAAGAAAGTCTACTGGGGGGAGTGAGGGCATGCGTGGAGGGCCGGTCTGGCCTTCACCACCACCCTGAGCGGCCCCATGGATTTTCTGGACATTCCCTATCCGGCGCACATCTGCGACCTGACCTGGGGGCTGATCTCCAGGGGGGCGTTTAAGATCGACAAGTCGGCCAACGACAACTTCCGGGTCACCTACCACGACCCCTGTAACGTGGCCCGGGCCGCCGGCTACTTCGAGCCTCCCCGCCATATCCTTCGGGCGGTCTGTAATGATTTTGTGGAGATGCACCCGGACACGATCCGGGAGAAGACCTACTGCTGCGGGGCCGGAGCCGGGCTGCTGGCCGACGAGATCATGGAAATCCGCATGGCCGGGGGCAAGCCGCGGGCCGAGGCCTGCCGGGCCACCGGGGCCAACTACCTGGCCACCATCTGCGCCATCTGCAAGGCGAATCTTCCGGAAGTCATGAAACACCACAAGGTGGACTGCGAAGTGGGCGGGGTGCATGACCTGCTGGGCAGGGCGTTGGTGTTGAAATAAAAAATGGAATGATGGAATGGTGGAATACTGGAATATTGGGAACAACTCACAACCAATCAAACCCATTATTCCATCATTCCATTATTCCAATATTCCAATTCTTTGGTAATCCATAGATGCGAAAAGCGAGCTACTTAATCATCATAATCGTGGTAATGACAGAGCTTCTGGCCTGCCAGCAGGTCCAGAAACCCGAGTTGAAAGGGGAGGGGCCCCTGGCCGTGACCGTGGTCCGGGGAACAACAACCCCTGAATACCACGCTCCGGCCGAAACTTGGCGGGTCAGCCACGGGCAGGCCCTCAACCGCGGCGACTTCACCCAGCGGGAATGCGTCCTCTGCCACAATCCTGAAACGGGCTGCAACCAATGCCACAAATACGTGGGAACGCCCAGGATCAGCGTCCCGGAGGCTTCTTTGTACTGGGTGAGTCTGAATAACAAATGAATTCGTTATCCCAAAGGATGAACCATGAATGAGCAATCCGCTCAGATCACCCCGGGCGAAAAGACCACTGGGCTGCTCCAGCCGATGCAGGCAACCCGGCGCGGGCTGTTGAAAGGGGTGTTGGGGGCCATAAGCGCTTTCGGGCTGGGGTCCATTTTATACGCCATCTACCGTTTCCTGGCTCCCGGCGCCGGGGGAGGGGGCCCGGTGGAAATCAGCATGAGTGAAATCTCCGCGGCAGGAACGGCTTTCTTCCAGTATGGAGGGTCTCCGGGAATTCTTATCCGGGGGGAAGACGGGGCTTTGAAAGCTTTTTCCCTGGTCTGCACCCACATGGCCTGCACCGTGACTTGGAATGGGGAAAAAAAAGAATTCTACTGCCCCTGCCACGACGGTTTTTTCGACGGGGAAGGCAGGGTTTTGAGCGGACCCCCTCCCGCTCCCCTGGAACGATGGAAGGTGGAAGTAAAGGGGGATAAAGTCATCATCGGCGCAGCTTAGTCCATCGGTTCATAAATGAAATGAGTTGAAAGAATTCCTGTGAAAACGAAGAAGTTCTCCTTTAATTTTCTGACCTATTCCCTCTGGGGAGGGTTTGCTCTCACCCTTTTTTCGGGGATTTTTCTGCTGGTTCATTATGTGCCTACCTTCGCCCAGGCCTTTGCCTCCGTGCAGCGGGTGAATGAACAGATCCCCTTCGGCTGGATGGTTCGCCGTATCCACGCGGTGGGAGGGGGTTTTCTGCTTCTTCTTTTCCTGTTCCATCTGCTCCGGGTTTTCATCGTCGGGGAATATAAAACCCGAGCCGGGTCCATGTGGGTTTTCGAAGTCCTGCTGGTCTTCGCCGCTCTTTGGGTGAATTTCGCCGGCTTCTTCCTGCCTCTTTCACAGGAGGCCTTCTGGGGCACCGCATCGACCCTGTCGGCCCTTTCCACCATCCCCTGGATAGGAAATTCTCTGGTGGAATTTATCCGGGGAGGTAGAGAACTGGGAGGGATGGCCCTCAGCCGGTTCTTCAGCATGCACCTCGGTGGGGCCGCCCTGGTTGCTCTTCTCCTCTTCGGCCACGACCGGATGGCTCCTGGCCGTGGGGAAGAAGCGCCGGGCGGACAGTCGCCAAGAAATTTATGGATTTTTGGCCTGGTCCTTCTTCTTCTTTTTGGGGTGATTACCCTTGCACCAAACTGGTTTACCGATCCCTTGCGCCAAGCGGCCAATCCCACGGTCAACCCGGAAGGAACCCTTCCGCCGTGGTTCTTCATTTCCCTCCAGGAAGCCTTCTCCTTTTTCCTCTCGACCTACCCGGTCTTGTCGGCGATCCTTGCGGTGCTGGTCCTGGTTTTTATTTTGGGCCTTCCTTTTCTCGACCGGAATCCGGAGAAAAATCTGCTCCAGCGTCCCGTTTCTCTGTCCATCGGGGCTGCGCTGGTGATGGGAATTGTTTACTTCACCCTGGTGGGAATGGCCGGCGCCCATTACGGGGAGAAAGTCGTCCTCCCCGCGGATCATCCGTCCCCCGCGGAGGTTCGCGGGGCCCAGGTTTACGCCCTGAAGAACTGCGCTTACTGCCACCAGGTCCTCGGCCATCAGGGGAGAAGGGAAGGGCCGGATATGTCCGTAATGCGGCAGAGAAACCGCTCGCCCGAATGGATTCAGCGGTTCATCCTGAATGCGCAACTCTATCAACCCGGGACGACCATGCCCAGATATGAGATTCCCCTGGAGGACCTGGAAGCCCTGAGCGCTTACCTCCTTTCGCTGGACCCCACCCGGAGGGTGTTTCAGGCGGTCGATCGGGAAACCTTGCTGAACTTTGGAGCCCCGGCGGGTTCATGGGAGAAAAAAATAAAATGAGCCGTTTGAACATTCCCGTAATCGAGACCGACGTCCTCATCCTGGGGGCAGGAGGGGCGGGACTCTGCGCCGCCCTCCACGCGGCCGATGCGGGCAAAAAAATCAAGATCCTCCTGGTGACCAAAGCGATCATCGGCAAGGGCGGCTGTTCCCGCATGGTCCAGGGGGGATACAATGTGGTCCTCAACCCGGCCGATTCCTTCCAGAAGCACTTCACCGACACGCTGAAGGGAGGCCAGTTCATCAACAACCAGGACCTGGCCTGGACCCTGGTGACCACGGCCCCCGGCCGGATCAAGGAGATGGAGACGAAATACGGTTGTTTCTTCGACCGCAACCCGGACGGGACCGTTCACCAGAAACCCTTTGCCGGGCAAAGTTTCGACCGGACCGTTCACAAAGGGGACCTGACCGGGATTGAGATCGTATCCCGCCTGGCCGAGCAGGTCTTCCGCCGGGAATCGGTTGAATACCTGGAGGAACACCGAGCCCTGGATCTCCTCTGGGACAAGGAAAGGAAACGGATCGTAGGCGCCCTGCTCCTGGACATGGGCCGGGGAGAATTCGTTCTCGTCAATGCCCGCGCCACCCTTGTCTGCGCGGGAGGTGGACCGACGATGTATAAGCTTTTTGCCCCCTCCCTGGATAAATCCGCCGACGGCATCTCCCTCATGTACCGGGCCGGAGCCGAGATGATCGACATGGAAATGGTCCAGTTTCATCCCACGGGGCTGATCGTCAAGGGGTCCAATACCTCGGGGACCCTCCTGGAGGAGGGACTTCGTGGAGCCGGTGCCCACCTGTACAACGCCCAGGGCGAGCGTTACATGGAGAGGTACGCCCCGGAGGTGAAAGAGCGGGCCACCCGGGATGTGGTCTCCCGGTCCGGCTTCATGGAGATCATGGCCGGAAGGGGAACGCCCAACGGCGGGGTGTACATCGACGCATCGGTGATGGGCGCGGACTTTGTGAAGAAGAATTTCCCCGGCATGGTGGAACGCTGCAAGGATTACGGGTTTGATCTGCCTCACCAGCGGGTGGAGGTCTCCCCCACCGCCCATTACTTCATGGGCGGAGCCCTGATCGACTCTGCCTGTCATACCGGTCTGGACGGACTTTATACCGCGGGGGAAGACTCGGGAGGGGTTCACGGGGCCAACCGGTTGGGGGGAAACGGAATCGCTGATTCCACGGTTTTCGGGGGGCTGGCGGGGGATTCCATTGCC
Organism: Deltaproteobacteria bacterium SM23_61; assembly: GCA_001304105.1. Taxonomy (GTDB): domain Bacteria; phylum Desulfobacterota; class SM23-61; order SM23-61; family SM23-61; genus SM23-61. Next base: position 18,374 of record LJUR01000110.1, on the reverse strand, counting down.
AACGACGTGATCGGGCGGGAATTGTCTTCCTTCGATGAGAGCCAGGTGGCGGAAATCGTCAAGAGGGTGGAAGCACCGCTGGGGCGGGAGGGGATCGACCTGTACCCCCTGCGGGACACCATGCGCCAGAGCAACTGGGAGAGATTGGGGATCATCCGGGAAGAGAAGGGCCTGCAGGAAGGGTTGAAAGTCATCCGGGAGCTGAAGGAGAAAATGAATCATGTAGGAATTCTTGGAGATCGTTCCTATAACATCCTTTGGAACGACTGGCTGAACATGGCCAATCTCCTGGACGTTTCCGAGATTGTGGGAATTTCGGCCCTGCAGCGGAAAGAATCACGGGGTGCTCACTACCGGAGCGATTTCCCGAAGAAGAACAACCGGGAATACCTGAAAAATTTCTTCATCCGGCTTCAAAACGGGGAGATCAAACTGTACGAGCGCCCCACGGTCATGAACCGGCTGAAGCCGGAAGAGATAAAATTCGAATAAAGAGCTCATAGCTCATAGCTGATAGCTCATAGTTAAAGCATTATTTTTTGCTATGAGCTACGAGCTATGAGCATTTAAAGGAGTTTTTTATGGCCACTAGCGGTGATGTGATCCTGAAGAGGGACACGTTGGACGGCAAGGTCTGGCGGAGCACGCTGCCCGGAATGTGGGCCTGGCTCTTGCAGAGGGTTTCGGCCATTCTCATCCTTCTGTTTTTGGTTCTCCATTTCTTTTTGCCCTACCGCCGGCCGCTGCAGTTTTTGCTTCTGCTGGTGGTGGCCCTGCACGCCTCCCTGGGGATCCGGGTTTTCCTGATCGACCTGGGGGCCGATGTAAAGACCCAGAAGGCCCTCTTTGCGGTCTGCCTTTTTTTGGCTGCTTTTGGCCTGTTTTTCCTGTGGAGCTATCTGCCCCTAGGGGGGTAAAAATATTCACCACAGAGGCACAGAGAGCACAGAGGAAATCATAGGAAATGCATTCAAATAATCTTTATGTTCATAATCCGTGTATATCCGTGTTCATCCGTGTCCTATTTGGTGTTTTGTCTTTCATTTTTTTGCCAATAAAATCTGTGTTTATCTGTGTTTATCTGTGTTCATCTGTGTCCCATAAATTTTTTTGTCTTTAAGTCTGTTGCCAATATGAATCCGTGTTTATCCGTGTTCATCCGTGTCCAATATAAAAAAAAATGATCTACACCTTCGACATTTTTAGATTTGATCCCCGGAAGGACCCAAACCCCTACCGGCAGGAATACCGGGTCGACTTGGGGGATGCCGACAAGGTGACCGTCCTGGATGCTCTCTTCAAAATCCAGCAAACCCAGGACAGGACCCTTTCCTTCCGCTATTCCTGCCGGCTGGCCATGTGCGGGTCCTGCGCCCTGGTCATCAACGGAAAGGAAGGCCTGGGTTGCAAGACGCTGATCAAGAACCTGGGCCCGGGACCTATTTCGCTGGACCCCCTCCGCCACATCCCGGTGATCAAGGACCTGACCGTGGACTTGAAGCTCCTGATGCGGCGGCTGAAACAGATGGAGCCCTACTTCATCGCCCGCAGCCCGTCTCCCGAGCCGGCCCAGATCCGGCCCGATTCGCGGGAGCGCAAGGACATCGGGTTGAACACCGAATGCATCGGCTGCGGCTCCTGCGTTTCCGCCTGCACCATGATGCACTGGGACCCGGACTACATCGGCCCCATGGGCCTGAACCGGGTCTTCTGCCTGATTGCCGACTCCCGGGATTTGGCCGGGGAGCGCCTGCAGAGGATCGCGGGAGAAAACGGGATTTACCGGTGCCACATGGAATTCAACTGCACCGATGTGTGCCCCAAGCACATCAGTCCCACCCGGGGAATCCATTACCTGAAGAGAAAGGTTTTCTGGCAGGGGATGAAAAACCTAAACCCGTTTCGCAAAGGCAATAGCGAATGAAATTCTGGCTCAAGATTCTTTCCGCGGGGTTTCTGGGGGTGACCATCGGAGCCTTTCCCGCGATTGCCCAGGGAAAAACCGCGGGGTATTGCCTGGAGTGCCATTCTTCCAAATCTATCCCGGATTCCAGCCTGTCCGGAATGACTTCGGACCGGAGTGTGTACCTGGCCAAGCTGGACCCCTGCCCGGGGCTCCGTTCCGCTTCCGAGGAGACGTATTTCACCGGGACCCGGATGGTTAAGATAAATGAGATCCTGCAGACCTTGGCAAGCGAAGGATGGTCCATGGAGGTCCTGGAGAGAAAAGCAGACCGGGCCGGCGAATCCTTTTCTCGCCTGAAAAGCGGCGGGGTCACGTCCACCGGGGAATTGGCCCGGGAGTCTTCTGCCCTCCGTACCGCTCTGCAAAAGATATATGATCAGACCGTTCAGACACGGGCGGAGTCAGACCGCCGGTGGCTCATCGGAATCGGGGTTCTTTGCTTTATTGTCCTTCTGGCCCTCCTGGGTGTCGGGTTCCACAAGCTGGTCCGGATGGGAAGGGTGGGACTCCTTCTCCTGCTGATCGGCGGGAACCTTTGCTTAGCCGCCTGCTCTCCCGGCCCTTCTGAACCGTTAAAAAAGAGCCCAGCTCAAGAGTCCCTCGACCAGTCTCTTTCGGTGGCCGGGCAGGCAGCCGGTAAAATCGAAGAAGGGTTTTATCAATCCATTCTCCTGGCCCGGATGGCCCGGGGGTGGTCCCGGGTCGATCCGGGAGCAACGGAAAAGGCTTTCCAGCTGGCCTGGAAGATGGCCCTCGCTCACCGGCAGGATATGGAGAAACTCCGCTCCTTTAAGGAAGAAGTTTCCCGTTATCCGGATCGAAGCGCGGCGGTCAAAGAAAAAGTGAATTATGATACTGTCCTGGACCTGCGGGATGAATTGCGCAACGTGGATTCCCGCACCTGGGCCCTGCGCGCCGTGGCCGAGGAATGGGCGAGGGCCGATGAAAAGAATGGACGCGAGGCCCTGGAAGAGGCATCCCGGAAAACGGGAGAAATCAAGGACCCGGAAATCCGCGACCGGGACCTGAAATCCCTTGCCGAGGCGTGGGCCCCCCTGGATGAAAACCGGGCCTGGGTGATTTCCGGCTCCATAGCAGATCCGTTTCTTAAATCCCTTGCCCTGGCTCGCCTGGCCCTCTCCGCCCGGAACCGGGATAAGGCCAGGAATTTTCTGCGGGAAGCGTGGGAAACAGCCCAGTCCATTTCCTCCCCCTATCCCCAGGCGCAGGCGTTGGCGCGCATTTCGGCCTCCGCCGCCAGAGTTCTGCCGCAGGAAAAAAAGTCCTGGGCGGAACAGGCCATGACCCGCCTTCAGAAATTGAAAAACCCGATGCTCCGGGAGGCGGCGCTCCAGGAAATGATTCTCCTGTGGGCTTCCGTGGACGGGGATACGGCCGAACGCTGGGCCGGGGAACTCAAGCCCGAACAGGCTGAGGCCCGCGCCTATGCTTTTCTTCAGCTTGCCCTGCGGCCCGGAATCCCCCGGGAAAAAGCTAAAACGCTGCTCTTCAGGGCCCTCGAAGAAGCGAAGCAGATTCCGGATGCCTATGAGTCAGCTAAGATCATGAGCCGGGTGGGGAATGAGTTCGCCAAGGTCGATCCGCCATCGGCCCTGGTCGTGGTGCAGCAGATTCGGGATCCTTTCTACCGTTCCGAAATATTGAGCCGGATGGCGGAATTCCTTTTGCGGAAAGATCCTCCCAGAGCGATGGACCTCGCCGGGAAAATCCCCCTGGAGACGATGCGGGCCGCGGCCCTGGTGAAAATCATCGGCCAGGGGGCGCGGGAAGACCGATGGAAAATGTTATCCCTCCACCAGGAGACCTTCCAGGCCGCCCAGGCCATCCCCGATCCATACACCCGTTCTTTGATTCTAATCGAGCTGGGGAAAGAGTGGGGCGGAATGGAAAAAGGGAAGGAGATAGGGCCCCTGGAAATGGCCCTGAAGACGACGGAGGCCATCCCCAACCTGTCCGCCCGGGCTGAGGTTCTGGAGATACTGGCAAACGCCTGGAAGCCTTTCCAGCCGGATACGGTTCCAGTCATACTGAGCCGGATCGACCCTTCAGTGACCGGCGTGAAAAAGACGGTGGCAGAGGTCCGCCTTTGGGCCAAAACCGACCCGGCCAAAGCCGGGAAGTGGGCCGAGTCCATTCCGGACTCCTTCCCCTATGAAAAAGCCGTGGCTCTCAAAGAAGTAGCGGCAAACTGGAAGAAATCTCAGCCCAAGGCAGCTCTCGGTTTGTTGAAAAAGGCCTTGCAGCTGATTTCTCTCATCCCCGAAGGGGCGAGGAAAAACCGGATCGCTGCTCCCTGCGGGATTTACTCTGCAAAGGGGCGGGCAACTTCTGGGCCGGAGAAGACCCGGTCCAGGCCCTGAAAGCAGCCGGGGAGATTGCCGAGAGTTCCCTGCGGCTACCCCTTTACCACAAGGCAGCCGAGAGCGCGGCCAAGAAAGCGCTTGGTTCCTTCCTGTCTTCATGGGCGGTGGGCAGGGAGAAGGCTAAGAGAGAAGGGCTGGAGGCTGTTCCCTTCTTTGAAGAAGCGCTGTTGGGGATGGAAAAGGTGAGCGACCCGAAGGAGAAAGCTTATCTCCTGAGCGGGTTGGCCGCGGACTGGACCGCAATCGACGAAAAGAAGGCCCTGCAGATCGTCGAAAAAATTCCGGCGAACGAATTTCCCGAGCCTCACTCCTATGCCCTCCTGCAGATTGCAGCCCAGTACGGCAAATGGAGCCGAAAAGAAGCGGAATCCCTTTTCCCCAAAACCCTTTCGGCCGCGGAGAAGATCGGCGATCCCTCGCTCCGGGCTCAGCGAATGCTCCAGATTGCCCGGCAATGGGAACCGATCAACCCGGCAAAGGGAATGGAAGTACTGGGAAAGGCCCTGGATGAGGCCAGGAAGGGGAGCAGCCCGGCGCAGGAGTACATTATCCTCGCCATCCTCCAGACTCAGGCCAGCTGGGAACCCAAGAAATTAGAATTCATAGGGAAAAACGCCGGGTCAGCATCCATGCAGGCCCGGGTCCTCCTCGAAGGAAGCCAAATTCTCAGGGCCCGATTGATTGATGAGAAGACCAAGATTCTGGAAAAGGCCCTTCTCCTGGCCCGGAAAGAAAAAAATGAGCGCCTCATGGGAGACGTAGCCGCGGCCTGGTTTGCCCTCGTCCCCCGAAAGGGCCTGGAAATCCTGGGGGAGATGGAATCCCTGGATCTCCGCGTCCAGACCCTCCGCCGCATGGCCCGGGGAAACGGTTCTTTGCCCGGGGAAGAGATGAGGCGCCTGCTGGATCAGGCTGCCGATGAAGCCGCAAAAGTTGAGGGGACAAAAGAAAAACTCCAGCTCCTGAAAGAAGTTGCCTCCGATATGGTGCCCATCGACAGAGAAAGGGCGCAGGCTACCTACCTCAAAGCCTACCAGATCGCCGAAAAAGAATTCCTCACCAGGCCGACCATTTAAGACCGGTTACTCGTTATACGTTATACGTTATTAGGGGCTCGTTGCTGGTTACTGTTTCCTCGATCCTCTTCCCTCGTCACTGGCCGAGGCTTTCATTTACCCCCCATTCTTGCTATAATTCACACAAATTAGCCTTAGTAGCTCTTTATTGATACAACCGCAATAGATGAACTGACATCACCTCCCTTTTAACCCTCCCCCCTTGCGGGGGAGGGGAGGGGGGGGTGGGGGGTACGGAGGCGGCCAATTCATTCGGGAGCCCTTTTTTGCGACAGCTGGATTTATTTTACAACTATTGAGATATAAAGGATATTGCAGGTAGGTAATCTATCCGTAGATGGGAGGGAAAATCATGGCAAGCTCTCTGGAAAATCGATTGGATATGCTGGCTCATGAAATCAAGAAGATAAAGAAAGAAGCCATCCTTCAGAGATTGAAGAAAACAGCGGCTACTGTGCATGCATCCCGCAGGTGGAAAACCCTCGGGAGCAAAATCTCTAGGAAATGGGATAATATTTCCGCCACGGAGGAGATTGCCAGGCAAAGGGATAAAAACTTATGAAGAAGCTTACGATCGATAGCTCGGTAATTGTGGCATCTCTTTTGGATAATGAACCGCGTCACGAGGAAGCTTTTCGGATATGGGAATCGGTTCTGTCCGGTGTGAATTCAGCTATCATGCCCTATTCCATTTTCGTGGAGGTCGCGGCTGCGGTTAAGCGTAGGACTGGTTCTGGGCAACTGAGTCGTGAGGTAATGCGGGAGCTTCGAAAAATTGAGAATATAGCCTTTGTGGATCTAGACTCGAAAGCTGCCGAAGAAGCCGCAGCGAATTGATCACTTTTGACGAAGAGATGATGGAAAAAGCAAAAACGGTTCTTGATTAAAAGGGCAGGAAATGCTATTCATCGCACCCTTATCTCAATCCTCTCCACCCATCGATTTTCCACTACAAAGGCTCGGATTTGGGTAATATGTAGCGGAAAAGGCCACCAAGATTTTTCCCTTTCCGCCTCTCGCCTTGGAGTTTTGAATTTTTCACAACTCACACCTCCCAACTAACACCTTACGGCATTATCCTTTATTTTTAACCCCTTGCGCCTTACGACTTGCGCCTAACGGTATCTTTTGACCTAGCCTGAATTTTCTGCTATTATATAAAAAAATATCTTACAAGAAGCTCCGTAGATCTAACCTTCCGGCCGTTAGCGCAAGAATTTCACAGAGTTCCTTCGTGTTTTTTGTGACTTTGCCTCAAGTCACGCTTTTGGCGTGACGCTCCTCAAGGTTGAAAGCCGCTCCTCAAGCGGAGCGATCCTCGAGCGAAGCGATCATTATTATGTGGGGTGATCAGTTATCTCGCCCTTGGTGGGTGTTACATGGTATTGCGGCCAGCCCTGATGGACTGACCATCCGCCGAGATTGCTGCCAAAAGCCTGTTCCAAAACCTGGAATGGGCTTTTTTGTTATAGGGGGCCGACAGCGCTTGCCCTTCTCAGCACTCAGGACTCAGAACTCAGCACTTTTTCGTTAGCAGAGTAGCGGTCAGCGTTTCCTTAATGCCCGGACCTGATAGGGGAGGGGAATGAGGTGAAAGATTTCAACTACGTCCCCTCCCCGTGAGTTACGGGAGGGGAGGTAAGAAAATATGAGCACCCAACAAATTGTCGTCCCATCGAAACCCGGGGTATTAGAAACACCTCAGGCTCCACTTGTATCAACTTTCGTTGCTGTACTGCTCGGCTCAAGTCTTGTCGAATTTAACGAAATCCTTTTTCCGCCTAAATTAACCACCCTGAACTTCTGGGCACTCATTGCCGTCTATTATGGCGCCTTTGCAACGTGGTTTGGCATTACAACGTCGAGCCGAGGACGTGCTTATACTGACACCTTTTTGGCGAGACTTTGGCTCACCCTTGGAGTAATGATGCTAATAGCATACCTGGGACTTATGTTTTTTGCTGTTCGAGCAACTGATTCTTTCATTTACTATATGTGGGGTTGGGTTGCTGTTTTTGTCTTATACGAAACTAACTACTATGCCAGATACCGAGACCTGCGTCTTCCTGAACCTCTCGGCTTGTGTGCGATACACGGTTCACTGGCGCTCGTCGCTGCTATAATATATAGCATTTGGGCGACAGCCTTTCCTCCAGTTCCTACTATTTTTGTTTTTATAGCTTTTGGTATAATTGCAAGCTACCGTTCCTTATTAAGGGTCAGACATACTTGGCAAGACGTACCCCATGGCCGAAAACTTCAGATGGAAATAAAATAAGAAAACTATCTTAAAAGAGATTGCAATTGCCAAACAGGTGTAATTCCGAATTCCAAGTGTTCTATTGGGTTCCGGGAGGTTTTTTGACTAGGTTGAATAGCTTGAAGGGGATTAGATGCGAGTGAGGATTTCGGGGTCAAATCTTTAATCCTGACAATTGTCGCATGGGATCAGGCTAAAGTAATAAAGTATTCTCGGAAATAGGGACACCCTAAAAACATCGTCTAAGGAAATCATAAATTATTTCGGTTTCGTATCTCCAGCGGGAGTAGTAAGAAGTAGGGGGGTCAAATCTTTAAACTTGACATATTGGTGGGAGAAGATTCTTAGACTCCGGGATGTTGTTGACTGGGTTGACTGGCTCTTCACGGAAATTAGGCGCGAGGGAAACCTTATTAAATAATTCAATTCACATTGCAATATTTAGGGATCAGGCCTAAACAGTAAACAGATGAATAACGAGATCATCCCTTATCCGGAGGTATTCCAAAAGGAAAAAGTCCCCAAAAGATGGGTTCATGAAATGACAGGAGATTCCTAAATTCATGGACTGACCCCTTTACTGACCCCTTTACTGCTGTAAAAGAGCACTGAATTATTCGCTGATTGTTTTTTTCCTATGGCTCCGCTTTGGCAAAGAAATTAAACACAACAAAATTATTTGGAAAGGGGCAAGAATGCAATTCCACAATATGTCAATAATGAAACGCCAGAGGAGATTTTCTTGTCCTACAAGGGGAAATATTTGCTTTCAAAAATATTTTTTAAAAATATCCATTCTAAAAAATAATAAGGGGGAAATGATGAAAATTATAATTCGATTATTGTTTGTTTTGATTTTGGCTCTAGAAGCCTGTGCCGTGACTCAGGAAACAGGACCAACGACTTTTAAGAGAGAAATGACAAATACGGCTACTGCCCCAAAATATAGCGTTGGAGATAAATGGACTTTTAAATCGGCACAAGGGGCTACCTACATCCTTAAGGTTGTCGAAATAGAAAGCAATGGGATAGTGACAGTCCGATCAGACACTAACTGCCGGCAGTATCGAGATGAGCACTATACCATAACTAAATTCAAAGGTGATGCCTGTGGGTTTACTTTGATGGGCGGGAGGCAACTGGATTTTCCACTTTTTGTGGGAAAATCATGGCGTTATACAGCCCAGGGGGAAAATATAATGCTGGAAAGTTCTGTGAAAGTTATAACCTATGAAAAGATTGCTATTGCCGCTGGATCCATTGAAACTTTTAAACTTGAAAGTACATGGTTTGTACGTGACTCAAGCAAAAGCGGAACCACTCAATACTGGTATGCTCCTTCAATAAAGCAAATCATTAAACTGCAAAGTTCCGATAAGAGGTGGGATTATGAAATGGTTTCATTCTCCATCAAATAAGCAAATAAATTAGGACACTCGGAAAAAAATGCATATCGTTCTTAGGGAGGGGGACGTGGGTTCAAGAAAACCTCTTAAGGTGGATGGAAAACTGGGACGTTGTGAAACCGCCCTGGGTAAACGGGGCGTTGGTTCAAATGTGAATTTTGAGGATGTTGATTCATATAATGCTTTATGGGTTAGGGGGACGCGCTTAAATAATTCAGTTACTCAGAGATTGACGCCTGATCTTTTGGGATAAGGGGAAAGGGGAACTGGCAAGGGGATAATGGATTCGAAGGGGGGATTCGAAATTCCTGCTACAGACCAGAAACCAAATTTGCGCATATTATATGGTTCCGTCTAATCAATGTTAGCCAAAAACTTAACATTTCCTCTGCGAGGAGAATATAATGAGCTTTATCATTACCCTCTATGTCCGTGAAGGGATTGTTATGGCAAGCGACAGCAGGCTCACCTTGAACGCAACCCAACAGCAAGGCCCTAATCAGACAGTTCTGCTCGCGGTTGGCCAATCCGATTCAAATTATAAGATTTTCTTGGCATCCACAAATGTCGGCATTTCAACATATAGAGCGGCTGATATTCAAGGTGTGCCTATTGGTGGCTATGTCGAATCCTTCATTCACGATGTACTGGAGCCTCAGCGGCTGGGTGTTGACCAAGCTGCAAAAGAATTGTTGATTTATTTTCGAGCATTCCAACCTCCCCCAGATACACAATTCCATGTCGCTGGCTATGTAAATGCCGGTGGGATCACAGAACCGCACATAATGCAGGTATCAATAGTTCCAAATCAGGTGGTACGCTTGAATCCACCGGGCCAGCAAGGTGCTTCGTGGGGAGGCGAGTCGGATGTTTTAGCTCGTCTGATCTACCCTGTAGCTCAAGTTAATCAGCAAGGGCAAATAGTGGCTCAATTACCCTTTCATCCAATACCCTGGAATTTCCTCACACTGCAGGACGCCATCGACTTTGCTATTTTTGCCATCGGCTCCACAATCAATGCAATGCGATTTCAGCCACGGCCAAAGACAGTTGGCGGCCCAATCGACGTACTCGTTATTAAGCCCAATGGCGCATTTTGGGTCCAGCGGAAAGAATTGAGAGCAATTTAAGAGGGCATGGGATCAGGCTAAAGTAATAAAGTATTCTCGGAAATAGGGACACCCCAAAAATATCGTCTGAGGAAATCATAAATTATTTAGGTTTATTATCTTCTGTATGGACTATCCATTGGCGTGATTGGTTGAGTCGCTCGGGAAAAGCGCCTGACACCATAAGAGTCAACGTCCCCAAAGCCGGTGGTCCCCCTTGATTCCTTCGTGTAGTCGTCGGTTGACACAATTTCCCGGAAAGTGTAGATTTCAGTCGGTAATCGAGGTTTGGATATACTTTTCATTTCTTGAATTTTGGCCGCGTTAGCATATTGCAGGGTTTCATTCATTTTTAATGGTCTCAAGGGACCCCGAAAACCTCTTGACAGAATTTGCAGCCCGGCTACAATTTGGGCTGTAGACTATCCCTCGTTCATAATAACCTTTCAATACAACCCTTAGAATGGCCAATTATCTTATACAGAGAGAAACAGTCTGCCTTTCCTGATTTGTACAGGCTGGCCAATCCCTGTTGGTCGGCCGGCGCGAATTCAAAGACTCTTTTTCAATCGGAAAAGGTGCTGGAACCTAATTCTCATTATTGCACGAAAGGAGGTGGAACATGCCTGAACAGAATATCGGTCTTATCACCGGTGCTTCTTCAGGGACCGGCCAAGCCACTGCGCGATTACTTGCTCAACGGGGCTTCACCGTCTTTGGAACTAGCCGTAACCCTTCGGGTGTCGAAACGATGCCCAGCGTGGAGGTGTTACCCCTGGACGTGTGTGTGGACGAGTCGGTGGATGCTTGCATGGACTCGGTGTTGAAGCAAGCGGGACGGTTGGACATCCTTGTCAACAACGCCGGTTATGAATTAGGCGGAGCCATTGAAGAAGCCGCGCTGGAGGAGGCGAAAACACAGTTCGAGACAAACTTTTTTGGAGTGGTACGCATGGTCAAAGCAGTTCTGCCGATCATGCGTAGGCAGGGTAATGGGCAGATCATCAACATCAGTTCGCTGGCGGGCCTGGCTCCCGTGCCGTTTTTGGGAGTTTACTCAGCCAGCAAATTTGCCCTGGAAGGGTATACTGAGGTGTTGCGTCAGGAGGTCAAACCCTTCAACATCCATGTCTCGCTTGTGGAGCCAGGGTTCGCCAAGACCAACTTAGCACGCAACCGGCAGTATGCCGCTAATCGGATCAACGACTACAGCCCATGGCGCCGGCGGGCTTTCGAAGCGATTGAACAATACGAAGAAAAGGCCTCTGACCCGACACAGGTGGCCGAATGCATTCTGCGCATCATCGAAAGCAAATCGCCGCGGCTGCGCTACAGAGTTGGTAAGGACGCGATCCGGATCGCTCGACTGCGCCGATTCATGCCTGAGTCACTAGTCGAAAAGGGCACGAGGAGCTATTTCCATCTGGATGCTGAGCATTAGGATATTTTTTGAGGATGCGTCGATGTGGGGTCAAATCTTTAATTTTGACAATTGAAAGATGTGGGGTTAAATCAACAATCGGCTTCTGCCGACGTTACTCTGCAGTCCCGCTTCGCAGATATGCTTACAATGGGTAAAACGGATGAGCCTTGTAGGTTAGGGAGGATTTACCATGGGAGAATTGCCACAGTTCTTAGCGCTTTACCTGCTTATCTTGGGTGGAGTTTTCTTCTTCGGTAGCATTAAGATGGTTCAAGCACGTCGGCGATTAGCAATTTATCGGCTCGGGAGGTTTGTTGGCCTCAAGGGACCTGGAGTTGTTTTCAGACTTCCTGTGATAGATCAGTGCGTCAAGATTAGTTTAGGGGATCAGGGGGTATTGGTTGCCGAGGATGAGGTTCGAATGAAAGAGAAGGGTATACCTTCAGAGATAGAAGGTTCGGCTTCTGTCGGACAGCTCGTCTATGTGAAGAACTTCAGGGAAAATCGTATTGTGGTCGATGCCCACTTTGATCAAACTCGATTCTTTAAATGCGAAAAGTGTGGGCACGTAAATTGGATTGGATAATATGCTTTTTCTGCACCCTAACCACTCAACGCATCGGATGGCTTTCAGCCACGGCTGACTTCAGTCGTTAGGCACGGGGACGCCCTTAATTAATTCAGTTGCTCAGAATGAGGGACGGGGGACAAATGATAACGGGGAAAAGGGGGACGTCCATAAAGTTATAAATTGCGCAAAGAACCGGGCCGCGGTTGAAAAGCTTTTCAGGGACTGGGGTCAGGCATAAATAAACTGGTACGAAATTCGTTAATTATTGCGGCTTATTATTTCCAGCATCGCCCAAGCCTAGGCGTGATTGGTTAAGTCGCTCGGGAAAAGGGCTATGCACCGCAAGAATCAACATTCCCAAAGCCACTAGTCCCCATTGGCTTCTTCCTGTCGTCGGTGGACATAATTTCCTGGAAGGTGTAGATTGCAATCGGGAATTGAGGTTAGGATATACTTTTCATTTCTGGAATTTTAGCCAAGTGCATGAAGTGGCAAGTACTCTGCAATTTTCTTATTGACCCAAATGCGGGATTTTGATACTTCGGGAATGTCATCTTCCCGTTTTTTTGATAGGAATCTCTAAATTTCATTTTTGCTTTTAGAGGTAACTTTGCGAAAATTTTTATTTATCCTCTATCAGCCGTATAAATGGCTCGTCTACTTCCCTTTTTTAGTTGGATCAACTCTGATCTTCGGCGCACTAGCTGTAATTTTTTCCACCTTGATAAATCAAAAAGTTGGAAGCTTTATCGGGGGCGCCGTCTGGTCAAGGCTTAATGGTTATATGACCCCCATATTTGTCAAGGTGATCGGAAGGGAAAATATCGACAGGAAGCAGTCCTATGTTATTGTATCCAATCACCGGAGCAGTTTTGATATTTTCGTTTTATATGGATGGATCGGGATTGATTTCAAATGGGTGTTGAAGCAGGAGCTTAGAAAAATTCCGGGGCTGGGGATCGGCTGTGAAAAGGTGGGGCACATTTTTATTGACAGGTCGAATCCTGAAAAAGCCATCGCCTCGATCAATTCGGCTAAGGAGAAGATCGTTAATGGAACCTCCGTGCTTTTTTTCCCAGAGGGGACTAGGTCAAAGACAGGAAAGATGGGGAATTTCAAGAAGGGAGCGTTTATTTTCGCCATAGATATAGGGGTGCCGCTTCTTCCGGTCACCCTTATAGACACCGAAAAGATTTTGCCTCCCGGCACTTTAAATCTCCTTCCGGGAAGGGTAAAGATGACCATAAATCAAAAAATAGATGTCTCAGGTTACAGTGCTGAGAATGTGGGTGAGCTCATGAGCAGGGCAAGAGATGCCATTCAGTCTGGGCTGGATCAATAATCAGTTCACTAACTTATTCTTTCTTCCCATTCCCCTATCTCCCTAGAGGAAGAGGGCATGGGGTCAGGCTAAGATAATAAGGTATTCGCGGAAATAGGGACACCCCAAAAACATCATTTAAGGAAATCATAAATTATTTCGGTTGCCTATTTTCAGCATCGACCACCCCTTGGCGTGATTGCTTGAGTCGCTAGGGAAAAGGGCTATGCACCGTAAGGATCCACGTCCCCAAAGCCCCTGGTCCCCTTTGATTCCTTCCTCCTGTACTCTTGTTGCTGGGATTTTTCTCAAGAGAGCATCATTACAAACGCAAATCTTCAAATTTCCCTTAAAAAATGAGCTTATTTAAAAAGGCGATTTTTTCCTTGACTATAGAATATAGGTTGGGTTTTTAGCCGGCTCATTGGTGGAAAGATTTAGTTTTAAATGAAGCTTCACGCTGAGCGAACCCTGTTTAAATATTTATGCGTAAAAAAAAGAACTTTTTTGCCATATCTCCCGCTAGGTTTTCCGAAAAGTCGCGCTTGTTTTTTTTATTTATTCTTTTCTATCCCTCTTTAACCACATGCATTACTGTTCACGTCTTCATTTAGTCATATAATTTTTTTTCTTTCAAAAATATTTTTGTTGACACCTAATTCGATTAGGAGTATTTGAAAAATATCTTGTTCCCTTCGTAGCCTAGTCAACCCAACAACAAAACCTCTAACCTTCTGGAGACTAAAATGAGAAGGTGGGGTTATCGAAAGATGGTCATGTAAAGCCTCTAAGGGAGTTCAACCTCTCTTAGGGGATTTTTATTATCATCAAATAATAGCACTCTGATCTTCCCCAGATTTCAAGCTGCCCTGAATCGCATCTTCGATGAACTGAAGATGACTATTTTTCAAGGTCCCCCTGATTCAGGTCCTGTTCCCTAAACAGCCTACGTCCTAAAAGATCATAGAATCTTTGAGGAGTGCTATTGCCTCGGGCAAGTAGACCCATCAGATGATAAGCAGAGCCTTTGTTTAGCACCAGCATGTGTTGCGAAATGCTGGTTAGCACCGAAAAAGCATGTGTAATCCTGAGCGAATTCGCAAGAAGAGCTCATTAATTATTGAGTTATCGATTCTCATCGTCATAATCTTTTGCGCCACTGGCTATGCGAAAGAAAGGACATGGGTGATTGGATATTATCCGCTCCCAGTGGGTCCTGGTTTTGTTACTGGAACCTGCAAAGACGATTGCAAGAGAGCCAGATGTATTGACGACAGCACCTACGAAGATTGTGTTCGTAACACCTCGAGTCCCTGCTATGTTTATGCTCAACGAACACGATGTCCTGAGGGCACGGTATGTAGAGACGGCTCTTGTGTTGGCCCTGAGGAAAGGACATGGGTGATTGGATATTATCCGCTCCCAGTGGGTCCTGGTTTTGTTACTAGAACCTGCAAAGACGAGTGCAAGCCTGGCGTATCAGAATGTTACATCGATGATAGACGGAAAATCGGGGGATGTGTCTCATGGGAAGATGATGATCCCTGTTATGAATGGGTATTGACCACTTGTTTAAGTCTGACTGGAGACAAACCATTTTGTCAGGAGCTTTCTTCGAATCAGGCTATCTGCATCCAGTGCGAAGATGAATGCATCAGAAGCAGATGCATCGATGAGCACATCTACCAAAGTTGTATTCGCACAAAATCACGACCGTGTTACTTTTACGGTCGTCGAACATCATGCCTGGAAGGAACCGTTTGCAAAGAGGGATCTTGCGTTGATACAGGATGTGAGCCTGCTGATGACGGGTCTTTGCGCCAGTTTGTGGCAGTTCGGCAGGAAGGGACAAATTGGTGCTGGGCCGCGACAATCGAGATGATAGCGGAGTATTACAACTTGGATCTTGAGCAATGCGAGATAGTTAACCATTTGTATGAACTTGAAGAACCTGCATGTTGCTATTACTATGGACTTTGCGATCTATACTGGGCTGACACGCCTCAAGACGTCTCCAACGAGTGGGAACATTATGGATTCACAAAGAGAGATCTTAGTTGGTCACCTGGCTTGCCATGGAATGAGATAAAGAAGCAGATCGCATGCTTCTCGAGTCCAATTCAGGCCTTTATCTCTTTCGGTTTAAACTATGGACATGTTGAGGTCGTGATTGGATACAGAGAAGAAAGTGATCCGTATGTGGATAACCAGATTCACGCGTGCGATCCGTTAGACGGTGCATGTTATTGGGTCGCAGATCCTGATTACAGGTCGGGACAAGGGCGGAATTGGTCGTATAGCATATACGATTTTTCACGTGACTAATTTTTGCTATATGGTCTAGGTAACAAATGAGAATCCATAATATGTTGAGTATGGCTACCACCATAGTTGTTGCGATAATACTCTTGCTTCTTGTTCATAGTTCTATGTTGACAGCACAAACAACTATTGCAGATGAAGCAATGCACGCTGCAGAAATAGCACTTGCCTACTATGTGAAATTAACGAAAGAAACAGGTATGCCAGCAGAGCAGAGTAAGAAAGGAGCAGTTGGAGACATCCAATTGGGGAAACCTTATAAAGTATTGACCCTGAGTTTGGAGGAGTTGGCAACGGCCACTATAACGACGTCTATTAGTGATATCATTCATGATTATCATGTCATTTGGTTCCCCGTGTGGCAAAATGGAGAAATCTGGGCGGAACTCGAAATCGTCAGACGAAACGGCAAGTGGCGAGGACGTAGCTTTGGAGGCGGACGGCGGGCGAGACAGGTGTTGAGAGCAAGAGACAAGATAGCAAATGCTATCAAATCTGGCGAAGCTGACATAACGAACCCAGATTGTATTCTGCGAGTCCCAGAAATCGGTGCTTGGTTTATTAGTGCCAAACACAAAAGGGATATGAAGATAATTCCGATAACAAGTCGACTTGATAGATTTGGTCTTGAGGAAGGAAAGTTATACAATTCGAGAGAGTTTAAGCACAAGATTTCAACGATAAAACGTTGATGTGCATTAGCCATTCCTAAAGCATTACAAGCGGACTCCGAGGGGCCTAACCTCATATCCCGTACTCCTTCGTAGCGCAGATTCAAGATGAATCATGGCGTTTCGACTTGATCTTGGTTATGCATTAGTTCAATCGAAAATAGTCAGGTCTGCGGGCGGGCCAGAATGGCATGCATCAGTTAAGAGCCAACGCATTCGGCCTCTTGTCTATTTCTCTTGACATCCTATCTCCAGGAATTAGAATCAATTTCATAGGTTCTTGATAACGGGCTAGGAAGAATTGGAGAAAGAAATGAAGAAAATGATAATCGGTGTTGTTTTGGCCACGATGGTGCTCTTCGGACAAAATGCTTTCTCACAGGAAACTGCGAAACTGGAGAGGATAGGCACCTCTATACAGGATCCAAATGAACCTGTTGCAAGTATTTGGAAACAAGGCGGTAATTGGGATGCCAGCAAGCATGCAACGTGTCCCCTTTGTGATGTGCTAACTTTTGATCCAACAACCGAAATTGGCAAGACGCTGTACAGCACAGCTCTGGCGGCTTTTATTGCAGGGAAAGGGGTAAGAGTATGGACAAATGGTTGTTACAAAAACAGGCCAAAGGTTGTGAGAATTGATATTGCACACTATTGGTAAAGACAGACATCCCATGTGTTAAGGTGTCTGGCTCAACCTTCCCTTATACTGTCTGAGTTTGGGGTCACCCATTAAAAGGCCCCTGTCAAGAGGAAAAACCTATCCTGGGCGAGAAAATTTATTTTCTCGCTTAACTCCCTATCAGGTTACCGCCATCTCCACCATTGCCGAGATTTCTTTGCGATTTCGGTTGCAGCCTTCGCTGCACCAGTCACCCATCAGGATCAAGGTCAAAGCAAATGAGTTCTGTTAGGATAGAACCAATGGAAGTTATCCATAGCCCCGGCGTGACGTTTCTCAAAAACAAGGTGAGCGACGGGGCTGTGGATAACTTCCCACCGCTAGGACCCCTTCCGCCTTCTGGCGGACCAGAAAATCTTCGGTTCCAGGCCGTGTCCAAATGTTTTTTTTCAGATCTCGTGGTTATGAACCAACCCCTCGATGGCTCACGGCATGGGCAGCAAAGATAAAGGTAACCTTTGGAAAAAGGAGTAGAACGGGTTCCCAATCAAATCTTCTGGTTGTTAGCCAACCCCATTTCTGGTTCCCCGTTCAACCCCGGTCCTTAGGAAAATAACTTTTCCGGCATAAAGGGAACCTGATCCTTCATCAAGTAATAGGCCGCCCGGGCCAGCTTGTGAGCCAAAGCACTGTGAGCCACCATAAAGTTCGTCTGCCGCATTTTGCGGGTATAATAGGATCGGGCTTGCCCATCATACCGCCGGGCAAACTCCGCGGCCTCGGAAAAAGCCCAGGCCAAGTATTTATTCCCGTTCTTCTGGTTTCCTTTTCCTTTGGTCTTCTCGTTGCTGGTCCATCGGCTGGAGACCTTCCGGCAGTAGGAAGCATAGTGGCCCACCTCCGCAAACCGCCCGATTGGCCCCGTCTCCAGCATGATGGTCAAGGCTAGGATCTTCCCCACCCCGGGAAGAGTGAGCAGATAGCGGTAGGACGCTTTCAGATCGACTCTCTGGACGATGGCCCTCTCGATCTTCTGAATCTGGCGAGTCATTTGATCGATCATCTCTTTGCTGGTTTTGCCGGCCAGAGCCAGGTCTTTATGGCTCTCCAAGAGAGGGCTGACCCGGTCTTCTTTCAAACGCTTCACTTCATTGGCCCGAAACTTGACTCCACAGTTTCGGCTGATGATATTCTGCAGGCTGGTCATAAGGGAAGTTCTCAGTTTCAGCAGATGCCTCCGCTT
>LJUR01000109.1 GCA_001304105.1 Deltaproteobacteria bacterium SM23_61 | reverse complement strand
AGCGGATGGCCACCGCTTCGTCCAGCTCTCCCCGCCGGCATTTGACTTCGCAAGGATGGTGACAGATTCTTCCGCAGATGGCCGGAAAAGGATTGCGTTCGCGAATCAATTCCGCGGCCTCGACATACTTGCCTTCCGCGATGAGGGCCACGTAATGGGGGACGTCGATCCCCACCGGGCAAGTGTGGCGGCAGGGAGACGTGACCAGAGCCTCACAGACCGCGGCCGGGCACCGCTTTTCCCGGATGTGGGCCTCGTACTCCTCGGCAAAATACTGCAGGGTGGAAAGGACCGGCTTCGGGCAGGTCTGTCCCAGCCCGCAAAGGGAGGCATCGCGCACCACCTTTCCCACCTCGCGCAGCACCTTCAAGTCTCGCTGGGATCCCTCCCCCCGGGTGATGCGGGTCAGGATGTGGAGCATCTCTTTGGTACCCAGGCGGCAGGGGGAACATTTTCCGCAGGATTCGGACTGGGTGAAGCTCAGGAAAAAGCGGGCGATCTCCACCATGCAGTTGTTCTCATCCATCACCACCATTCCGCCCGAACCCATAATGGCGCCGATGGATTGAAGGGAGCCATAGTCGATGGGCATGTCCAAATACCGTTCCGGTACGCACCCTCCCGAGGGGCCTCCCATCTGCACGGCCTTGAAACGTCGGCCTTTGGGAATTCCGCCGCCGATGTCGAAGACGACTTTGCGGATGCTGACCCCGATGGGCACCTCTACCAGGCCGGTGTTATTCACCTTGCCGGCCAGGGAGAATATCTTGGTCCCCTTGCTCTCTTGGGTCCCGTACTTCGTGTACTCGTCCACCCCTTTCAGGATCAGCGGGCGGATATTGGCCAGGGTCTCCACGTTGTTGATATTGGTGGGTTTGCCGTCCAAACCGGCCTGGGCGGGGAAAGGAGGCCTGGCCCTGGGCATCCCTCTTCGTCCCTCCACGGAAGCCATGAGGGCCGTCTCTTCCCCGCACACAAAAGCCCCCGCTCCTTCCTTGACTTCCACCTCGAAGGACAGGGGCGACCCCAGGATGTTTTTCCCCAAGAGGCCCATCTCTTCGGCGCGGCTGACCGCCGCCTTTACATGTTCCACGGCGATGGGGTATTCGGCCCGCACATAGATGTAGCCTTTTTGAGCTCCGATGGCGTAGGCCCCGATGAGCATCCCTTCCAGGACGCTGTGCGGGTCCCCTTCCAAAACCGCCCGGTCCATGAAAGCCCCCGGGTCCCCTTCATCGGCGTTGCAGATCAGATACTTCTCCTCTCCCGGCGAGCTGCGGGTAAAGCGCCATTTCCTCCCCGTGGGGAAGCCCGCTCCCCCGCGCCCCCTCAGCTTCGACCGTTCCACGGTTTCAATGACCTGATCGGGGGTCATCTCCTTGAGCACCCGGGCCAGGGCGGCATAACCATGGTTCAGAAGGTAGTGATCGATGTTTAGCGGGTCGATCTTCCCGCAATTCTCCAGGACGACTCTGTCTTGGCCCGCGTAAAAGGGAATCTGCGCCGTATGGGTCAGGGTCCGCCCGCTTTTCCCGTCGAAATAGAGCAACCGCTCCACCAGCTTTCCTTCAACCAACGTCCGGGATACGATGTCGGGAGCATCCTCCGGGCTCACCTGCTGGTAGAAGATGTCCTCGGGTTCCAAGACCATCACCGGCGCCCGGGCGCAAAACCCCTGGCAGCCGGTCTGACGGATTTCCACTTCTTCTTCCAGCCCCGCCATCCTGACCTGCTGGGTGAGGGCCTCTTTCACCTCCAGGGCCCCGTAGGCCCGGCAGCCGGTCATGCAGATCCGGAGGCACCGCCGGTGGTTCCTTTTCCCCTGCCCAAGGCCCTTACGGTATTCTTCCAGTTCGTCGATGTTCGAGAATCTCATCCTTCCCCTCACTCGTACTGGCGGATGATCGACTGGACCTTGGGAGGCACCAGCTTGCCGAAATAGCTCCGGTTGACCATCATCACCGGGGCCAGAAAACAGGTTCCCAGGCAGGCCACGGTCTCCAGGGTATACCTCAGATCCTCGGTGGTCTTGCCCTCCTGAATTCCCAGGTTTTGTTGCACCACCTTAAGAATCGTCCTTCCCCCCCGCACATGGCAGGCGGTTCCCCGGCATACCCGGATGATGTTCCGCCCCCGCGGTTCGGTGGAAAATTGGGAATAGAAGGAAATGACTCCCTGCACCTGGCTGGGAAAGAGCCGCAAAGACTCGGCGATGGGTTCGACCGCTTCCTTGGGGATGTAGCCGATCTCTTCCTGCACTCTCTGCAGCAAGGGAATGAGGCCCCATTTCCGCTGGCCGTATTCCCGGATGATCTTCTGCACCCGGCCGGTTCCCTGGGAGGATGGATCGTTGATCTCGTTTTTCATCCTTGGATCCTTTCGACCCGCACTTCCAGAACGGTGGAGACGGGGAATTTGTCTTCCCCCTCGGAGGGCCAGGGCAACAAGTCATTCACCCTCTCTTCCGTGGCGGGAGAAAGGGGAAAGAAAAGGACCCCCGGGGGGAGCCCGGCATCCAGGGAAAGGCGAAGAACCATCTCTTTTTTCCCGGCGGAAAGCTTCACCAAGGAACCTTCCTCCAGGCCCAGTCCAAGGGCGTCGGCGGAGTTCATTTTCAGCCCGCCCCGGGGGTCAAAACGGGAAAGCCGGGCCGACCTTGAGCTGCGCGTTCCGCTTCCCGAGTGGTACAGCGTGCTACCCACGAGGAGCCGGAAAGGAGCTTCCGCCCCATCTTCCGCGCTTGGGACCTCATTCTTCGGGACCCGCAAAAAGGTCAGTTTCCCGGCCTGAAATCCCCGCTCCGGCAGATGGGGATTCCCTGAATCTTGCGGATCCTCGCAGGGTAAGAAGAGGCTCGATCTTTCCAACCGCGGATACGTGACCCCCCGGTAAAAGGGCACCAGGCTGCTGATTTCCTCCATAACGTCCCCGGGAGAAGAATCCAGGGGAGTTCCCCCCGCCCGGCGGAAGATTTCGGTTAAAATCTTCCCGTCCGGGAGGCTCTGCCCGACGGGCTGGGCTGCGGTCCTCAAGCGCTGGATTCGTCGCTCCCCACTGGTCAGGGTCCCTTCTTTTTCGGCAAAACTGGAGGCCGGCAGGACGACCCGGGCGATCTGCGCGGTTTCGGTGAGGAAGAGGTCCTGGACGGCGAGAAATTCCAGCTTGCCCAAGGCTTCCCCGACCCGGGAGGCATCGGGGAACGACCGGACCGGGTTCTCCCCCATGATATACATTCCTCGAACCCTGCCCTCCGCGGCCGCTTTTACCATCTGCCGGGCGCTCAATCCATTTTTCCGCGGTAGAGGTCTGCCCCAGGCCTTTTCGAAGCGTTGGACCGCCTCCTCATCGCGGAGGAACTTATACCCCGGGAGGAAATTGGGGAGAGCCCCCATATCCCGGGCCCCTTGGCCGTTGCTCTCCAACCCCAGAGGGTAAAACCTTCTCTGGCACCCAAGGAGCAGCGCCAGGTTGATCGAGGCCATCAGGCCCATGCTTCCCCGGGACCCCTGCCAGAGGCCGTTCCCCAAAATGACGGCCATGGGCCGGCGGAAGGCCAAATCCCTGGCCACCCCCCGAATGACTTCCCGGCTGATTCCCGACCCCTGCTCAGCCCAGGCGAGATCCCAGGGTTCCATCTCTTCCTGGAGGGTTTTCAGCCCCTCCACGTTCCTTTCCACCCATTCTTTCTCCCACAACTCTTCATCCAGAATCACCCGGACAAAACCCAGGAGGAGGGAGAAATCCCCTCCCAATCTCGGCCGCAGCCAGTGTCGGGCGAAGGGAGCCAGCCGGGTGGGTCTTGGATCGACGAGGAACAACTTGGCATCCTGGAATCGAACCGCCCGTTTGATCCGGTAAGCGGCGATGGGGGCCGTCTCTGCCGGGTTGGCCCCAACAACCAGAATCGCCTTGGCCTCTTCGATGGCCGCCAGGGGAGAAGTCATGGCCCCCCATCCCATTCCCGGGCCGAAAATTTCCGGGGCGGGCAGCATGGTGAAAGGGTTGCCGTGATCGATGTTGTTGGTGCCGAACCCCGCTCGGGCCAGCTTCTGAAAGAGATAGTTCTCTTCATTGGTGCATTGCGGGGACCCGAGAAAGGCCAGGGCATCGGGCCCGTGGCGGTCCTGGATTTTTTTCATCTCCCGGCCCACGCAGTCCAGGGCCTCTTCCCAGGAGCATTCGACCAGCCGGCCCTCTTGGCGGATGAGAGGAGCGCACAAGCGGGAGGGGTTATCGATGAAGTCCAGCCCATAGCGGCCCTTTACACACAGGACCGGGTAGGGGGCCGAACCGTTTTCCCGGTCGGGGGTTACGGTCACGACCCTTTCCCCGTTCACCCCGAGGAGGATCTTGCACCCGCAGGCGCAATGGGGGCAAACAGAGGGAAAGGTCCTGCTGGCCGTGCTCTGGAGGGAGCGGTCTCTTTCGCTCAGGGCTCCGGTGGGGCAGATGTCCACACAGGCCCCGCAAAAGGTGCACGCCGATCTTTCCAGGGGCTGGTCATGCAAGGTGGCGGGGCGGGCATCGAACCCCCGGTGAAAATAGTCGATGGCCCCTTCCACCACCAGCTCGTGGTCCGCCCGGATGCACTTTCCGCAGAGGATGCATTTAGACAGGTCCCTTTTGATGAAGGGGTTGAGCTCCTGCGTTCCGGAGTAGTTCGGCAGTCGGTAAAGGTCCGACAGGCCGATCCCCAGGTCAAGGGCAATCTGCCTGAGCTGGCAGCGGTTGCCCTTCTCGCAGACCAGGCAGGATTCGGGATGGCTGGCCAGCATCAACTTGACGATCATCCTTCTGGCCTCCAGGACGCGCGGCGAATCCGTGCGGATCACCATCCCCGGAGAAAGGGGGGCCACGCAGGAGGCCAGGAGGGCGCCGGATTTTTCCTCTTCCACCAGGCAGACCCGGCAGGCTCCGTAGGAAGCCAGATGGGAATCGTGGCAAAGGGTGGGAATGGGAATCTTCATCTCTTTCGCCAGGTCCAGAATGGTCATGTCTCTCCGGCCGCTGGCTTCACGTCCATTGATCGTGACCGTCACCATGGGCCTTCTCTCCCCGCGCCTTTGATTCCCTTCCCCCTATCCTAAGTCCATGCCGTGGGCAAAGAGACCGGATCGGGAACCTTTGCTTCCTACCCTCCAGCAATACCCGGGCCAAGATTCCGGGAATCCCCGGAGAAGAGACTGGGATGCTCAAAAACTCAAGCTGGAAGCCGCTTTCCAAAGGTTTTGGGGAGAAATCTTGCGGAGGAGGGTATGCAGGTAATAGAAGAAATGGGGATTTTCTCCCCAAAATTAGGGGGAGAAATTGGACCCAGGGGGGAGATCTTCCTCAAGAAAGATGATACTTTTTTACCTTTTGATAGAGCGTCTTCCGGTCTATGCCCAGAATTCCGGCGGCCTGCGACTTGTGCCCTTCGGTTGCCTTGAGGACCGAGGCGATATACTCTTTCTCCAGGGCCTCCAAGGTGACGAATTTCTCCGGACCGGGCGGGGCCTTTCCGGAAGACCCCCGGCCCAGCGGTCCGGGGAGGCATTCGGGAGTGATCACCCCTCCGCCCTCCAGGATCATGGCTCTTTCCACGACATTCTGCAATTCCCTCACATTCCCCGGCCAGTGGTGTTTCATGATCGCCTCCATGGCTGCGGGAGCCACTCCGGCCAAGGGGGTCTTTCTTTTCCGGTTGCCCTGGCGGATGAAATGCTGGACCAACAGGGGAATATCCTCCTTGCGCTCCCGCAGGGGGGGAAGGTGGATGGGAACGACGCTCAAGCGGTAGAAGAGGTCTTCCCGGAAGGTTCTTTGGGCGATGGCCTCCATCAAATTCTGGTTGGTGGCCGCCAGGATCCGCACATCGACCCGGATGCGATGATTCCCCCCAACCGGTCTTACCTCCCGCTCCTGGAGGACCCGCAGCAGCTTGGATTGGGTGTTGAACGTGAGGTTGGCCACCTCATCGAAGAAGAAAGTCCCCCCGTTGGCCAGTTGAAACAAACCATGTTTGGTCGCCACGGCACCGGTAAAGGAGCCCCTTACATGTCCGAAAAGCTCGCTCTCGAGAAGGCTTTCCACCAAAGCGCTGCAATCTACCGGGATGAACTCCTTGTCTTTGCGGGGGCTGAGCTGGTGAATGGCTTTGGCGATCAGTTCTTTCCCCGTGCCGCTCTCTCCGGTGATGAGCACGGTGCTTTCCGTCGGGGCCACTTTGCGGACGATCTCCAGGACCCCTCGCATGGCCCTACTTTCCCCCACGATCAGGTCGGGAATCATCCGCCCCTCGAGCTGCCGCCGGAGTTTTTCATTCTCCCATACCAGTTTCCTCCGCTCCGCGGCCCGGGCCACGGCAATCCTGATCTCCTCCGGGCTGCAGGGTTTGGTGAGGTAATCATAGGCCCCCATCTTGACGGCTTTTACCGCGCTCTCAATCGTGGGGTAACCCGTGATCATGATGCTGACCACATCCGGAACCTGCTCCTTCAGCTCCCGCAGGATTTCCATCCCATCCAGCCCGGGCATCTTCAAATCCAGGAGAAGGACATCCGGCGGCTCTTCGGCGATTCGTTCCAGGGCCAGGCGGCCGCTCTCCGCCGTCTCCACCCGGTATCCTTCCTTGAGGAGCACCCGGCTGAAACTGTCCCGGATGACCTTTTCATCGTCCACGATCATGACCCGAGGCGGGAGAGGATTTTCACTCATATCAGGACGGAGCCTCCTCCGTTTCTCCCTTGATGGGGAACTCGATATAGAAGGTCGATCCTTCGCCTTCCTTGCTCTTGACCCAGATCCTGCCGCGGTGATTTTGGACGATCCCGTAGGACATGGACAGGCCCAGTCCCGTCCCCTTTCCCACCTCTTTGGTGGTGAAAAAGGGTTCGAAAATTCGGGTCAGGTATTCCTCTTTGATGCCGCTGCCGGTATCTTCGAACTCGACAATCACCGTATCTCTCTCCGGGCCCGGTGCAGTTCGGATGGTGATCGTTCCCTGCCCTTCCATGGCTTCGGCAGCGTTCAGGATGATATTCATGAATACCTGGTTCAGTTGGCCCGCATTGGCCAGGATGGGAGGGAGGCTCGGGTCCAGGTTCTTGACAATCCGGATATTATGGAAGAGGGCCTGGTTCTCCAAAAGGGAAATGCCTTGCGCCAGGGCCCGGCTGATATCGGTGGGCTCCATTTTATGGGAAGTCTGCCGGGCGAATTCCAGGAGGCCCTTGACGATCTCCTTGCACCGGGTGGTCTCTTCGCAGATCCGTTCCAGATCCCTCCTTCGCGGGTCCTCCGGGGGAAGGTCCTCGATCAACAATCGGGAAAAGATCAAAATTCCCCCCATGGGATTGTTGATCTCGTGCGCCACCCCCGCGGCCAACTTCCCCAGGGACGCCATCTTCTCCGACTGAAGGAGTTGAAGCTGGGCCTCCCGAAGCTCTGCCTCCATCTTCAGCTTATCCCTCAGATCGGTGAAGATCCCGAAGCTGGCAATCTCCTTTTCGTTTTCGTAGAGAATTGCCGCGGAAATATTGACCGGGATGAGCTCTCCCTCTTTGTTCACCAGGTTGATCTGGAAAGGTTCCAGGCGGCCCACCCCACCATAGTCCGGAGAGCGGAGCTGGGCCATGATTTTCTTGGCCATTCCCGGGGGATAGAGCTGGCTGATATGGATCCGGTCGAGGGCCTCCTCCGACTTGTAGCCCAGAAGCTTTTCCGCGCTTTTGTTGAAGAGGATGATCTTGCCCTTCAGGTCCGCGGCGATGATCCCATCCACGGAGTTTTCGATCAGGTTGCGCAGAAAATCATTGGCCTTGCGCAGTTCGGTTTCGATCCGCTTGGTCGGGGAAATGTCCCGGAGGTAGGCATAGGCTCTTGTGGCTCCTCGCCGGTCTTGCACCGAGGTGAGGCATATTTCCGTCTCTTTCTTCTCTCCCCGGGCGGTCACGATATCCAGCTCCGCACAGACCCTCAAATTCGTTTGGGAATCCCGCCGGCGGAAGAGGTCCTGCAGGTAGGCTCGATTCTTTTCATCGAACAGGGCATGGAAATCCAGTCCCAGCAATCGGTCCGGTGGGTACCCGGTCACTTCCGAGGCCACTTTGTTGGCCAGCTCGATGCGGTATCCTTCATCGACAGCCAGAATCCCGTCGCTGGCATTCTCCACGATGCGCCGGAACCGCTCCTCGGATTCCCGGAGATCTTCCTCCAATTTCGTGGTCTCGTCGATATCCTCCACCACGATCTCGGAAACCTTCCCGCTTCGGCCGACGAGGGGATAGGCGCGGATCCGATAATTTCCCTTGAGACAGCGGTTCTCCATATCCCCCACCGCCGGCTTGCCGGTGCGAATCGCTTGGGTCGCAGGGCATCCCGGGCAGGGCTCGTCTCTTTCCCGGAAAACCCGGAAGCACTTCTTGCCGAGAAGATTTTGGGCAGTCGAACCGAAATCCCGCAGGACAGCGGCGTTGGCCCGGAGGATCGAATATTCCCCGTCCTCCACGAAGACCCGGTCGGTGATGGCATCGAAGGCCGCCTCCCACTCGGTGCGGGTCCGCAGAGCGTCCTCGGACAGGGCCAGTTTCTCCTCCTCCGCCCGGGCCAAGAGACCCCGCAGCCGTTCGTTCTCCCGTCTCAGCTTCTCCAGCTCTTCCTTTTTCTTATCGCCCACCGACTGTCCCCCGATAATTTTTTTTATTATAGCCATTTCCGAAACTTTTTTCCATCCGCTCTTTTCCCGGTTGCTCCCACCCCGCCCCGTTGCCCGCATCTTTCTTTCTTTTCTTGACCTTTTCCGGGAAAAATATTAGTCTCTGCCCGAAAGGGGAAACGATAGGACCAGGGATCGGATCATTCCGAAAATCCCCCCTTCAAAGGAGAAACAATGGACTTTGACCTGAACGAAGAACAGTTGGCCATGGAGCGAATGGCGAGGAATTTCGCCGAAAAGGAGATCATTCCCAATCTGAAGAAGGAAGAATTCAACCGGGAGCTGGTGAGGAAGATGGGAGAACTGGGCCTCTTCGGCAGCGCCTTTCCCGAGGGGATGGGCGGCTCGGCATCGGGCTTCCTGGCCCATTCGGTGGTCTGCGAGACCATCTCCACCTACGATTCCGGGTTGCGGGCGCTCTTCAACCTTCAGGCCATGACCGTTCCCTACGCTATGATGGAATGGGGATGCGAGGCCGTGCGCAAGAAGTACGTGAAAGCCCTGGTCTCCGCCGAAAAACTGGGCTGCACCTGTTTTTCCGAACCCAATGCCGGCTCCGACATCGCCGCCATCGAAACCAAGGTGGTGGACAAGGGAGACCACTTCCTGATCAACGGGTCCAAGACCTGGATCTCCCACGGCACCGTGGCCGATTACGCGGTGGTCTATTGCACCCATGACCGCTCCCTCAAGCACAACGGACTCTGCGCCATCGTCGTGGAGACAAATCAACCCGGCTGGCAGCCCCACGAGATTCCCAAGCTGGGGGACAAGGCCTCCCCCATCGCCGAAATCGGCCTCGAAGACGTGGTGGCCCCCAGGGCAAATCTTCTGGGGGAATGGGGGAGCGGATTCAAGGTGGCCATGACCGCCTTGGACCGGGGACGGATCAGCGTGGGAAGCGGCGCCGTGGGCATCTGCCAGGCCTGCCTCAACGCCTCGGTGAAGTACGCCAACGAACGCGTTCAGTTCGGGCGCCCCATCCGGGACTACCAGATGGTCAAGCACCTCATCGCCGACATGGTGACCTACACCGAAACCGCCCGTCTCATGGTCCGGCGCGGGGCTTGGCTGAATGATCAGGGGAGACCCTTCACCCGGGAGATCGCCGTGGCCAAGTACTTTGCCGGCGAGGCCGCGGTCCGGGCCGCCGGGTGGGCCATGGAAATCCACGGGGGGATGGGGTATTCGCTCGAGCTTCCCGTGGAAAAGTACTACCGGGACTCCAAGCTCTACCAGGTGGGAGAAGGAACCGCCAACATCATGCGTCTGCTCATCGCCGACGATGCCCTGGGTCTGAAGAAGGCCAACCGCCCCCGCCTGAAGGTCCCCGGCGATTTCCGCGACCTCAGTTAAATTTCGGGATGAAAGCCGTAAGTCGCAAGGCGCAAGGCGTGGGGGCGATGTAGGGGCGATTCATGAATCGCCCCTACGCTTTGCGCTCTCATGACTCGCCCCTTACGGTTCTTGGAGGAGAAAAAATGGAAACGCTTGTTTTGGAGAAAAAAGGGCATTTCTGCTGGCTTAAGCTCAACCGGCCGGAGGCCTTGAACGCCCTGAACACGCAGATGGCCAAAGATCTCCTGGAGGCCACCCAGGAAGTGGCCCTCGACCGGGAGGTCTGGGTCGTGGGCCTGACCACCACCTCCGAAAAGTCCTTCGGGGTGGGAGCCGACCTGAAAGAGCGCAACCGGATGAGCGTGGAAGACCTCGCCCGGCAGCGGGTCTTATTCGTCCGGGCGATGAATGCCCTGAGGGCCATCCCCCAGCCGGTCATCGCCGGGGTGAAAGGCTTCGCCCTGGGCGGGGGGTTCGAAATGGCCCTTGGCGCGGATATGATCGTTGCCGGGGAAAACGCCCAGTTCGGCCTGCCGGAAGTCCGGGTGGGCCTGATTCCCGGCAACGGGGGGACGCAGAACCTTCCCCGGGTCATCGGCAAGATGCGGGCCAAGGAGATGATCTTTACCGGGAAGAGGATCAACGCCCAGGAGGCAATGGCCCTGGGGATCGTAAGTAAGGTGGTCCCCGTCGCCCAGGTGGAAGAGACGGTCCTCAAGCTGGGCGAAGAAATCTCCGCCAATTCCCCCATCGCCGTCCGGCAGGCCAAGCGGGCCGTGGACTTGGGGCTTGCAGATCGAAATTGAAGCCTATAACGTGAACATGGTCACCGAAGACCGGCAGGAGGGGATTCGAGCCTTCAATGAAAAGCGCCCGCCGAAATGGCAGAATCGATAAAAGATGGGAGTTGGGAGGTGAGAGTTGGAAACGGCTCACCTCCCACCTCCCAACGCTCACCGCTCAACTCCCAATTCTCACGAATTGGACAGCAAATAGGGGGAACGAATCCTAAAAATGATAACCAATGGTGTTCCGAATTTAGAAATTCGAATTTCGGATTCTTTTCGAATCTCACTTTTCCGGCTTTAGCTTTAAATTAAACCTTTCTCTGCGGTCTCCGCGATCTCGGCGGTGAAAAAGGTCTTACAAATGGAATTTGCGGACCAGGACAAGTACGGCTTCTGCTTTGCCTGCGGAAAAAAGAATCCCATCGGCCTCCAGCTGGACTTCCGCTTCGAGGAGGGCAAGGCCAAAGCCGAATTCATCCCCGGCTTCTACCACCAGAGCTGGAATGGGGTTTTCCACGGCGGGCTTCTGGCGGTGTGTCTCGATGAAGCCTTTGGGTACGTCCTCTATTTCCAGGGGATCAAGGGGATGACCGCCAAAATGGAGATCCGCATCCGCAAGACGGTCCGCACCGGGCAGAAAATTCTCCTCACCGGGGAGGTGCGGAAGAGGACCCGGAAAACCATCGAGACTTACGCCAAGGCCGAATTCGAAGACGGGACCCTGGCCGCCGAAGCCACCGCCACGATGGTTGTGACCCATCAAGATTTCTGACGGAGGGGCACAAAATTCTTGGCCCGAAGGGGGAAAGCCGCTATAATAGGACTTGTTTTCGCACGGAAGCTGGACGAAGAATCCTTTTCGGTCTGAAGGGGACGAACTTTGAAACGCGGACAGAATGAAAACCGCACTGCATTCCTTGAGGGGGTTCAGGCATCTTGTACTTTGTGAGTTCCAATTGCAAACAGAAATGCATAGAATTGGGCCTCATGGTTAGCGGAAGCCTCTTTTATCATCTGGTCCTTCGACCCAGAGAATATTTCCGCTCCAGAAAAAGGAGAAAAGAATCATCTCTTCACCCGGGCCGGCAGCCGGCCCCCAAGAGCTCCGAGGGCTAGGGCCCATCCCTTACCGCAAGGAGAGGTTTCCCAGATGAGACCGACTCGGGGTTTTGACCGACATCCTTCCCCCCCTCTCACCTTGCGGCTTCTGCCATCCCCGAGGCCCCGGTGAAAATCCAATGCATCCTCAACCCGGCATCCGGCGGGGGAAGAGGGGAAAAGATCCTCCCTCTCTTGAAGAGCCAGTTGAAGCGCCTGGGTTTGACCGCCGACCTCGCTCTTTCCCACCACCCCCGGGAGGCCCAGGAGATCGCCCTTCGTTCCCAGAAAAGGGGCTGCGAGATCGTCGTGGCCTGCGGCGGGGACGGCACGATCCATGCGCTCCTACCTGCGCTGGTCGAACGCCCCGTAGCCCTGGGGGTCATCCCCATGGGGACTGCCAATGACCTGGCCCGCAACTGGAGGATTCCCTTTCAACTCAAAAGAGCCCTCCTCGTGCTGCGGCAGGGGCGGCCGAAGGCGGTAGATGTCATCCGCACGGATTCGGGGAAATGGATCGCCGGCACCGCGGGCATTGGATTCGACGCATCCGTGGTGCAACAGGCCGAGTGGTTGAGAAAAGTGGCCAAGGGAATCCTGCCTTTTTCCATCGCTTTTTTTTCCGAATTATCCCGTTACCCCACTTCCATGGTTTCCCTCCGGACTGGGGATTGGGAATACGAAGGACCGGCCTGGCAGATCCTCCTCACCAAGATCGCCCGCTATGCTTACATTTTCAGGATCACCACCTCCGTCGAAGGCGACAACGGGCTGATGGATTTCTGCCTGATTCCCGAGGCTCCCAACCTGGGAGTGATCACCGCCCTTCCCAAGCTCCCCTTCCTCGGGCTGAAGAAGCTGCCGGGTGCCGTCTTCCGAACCGCGCCGTTGCTGGAAGTCAAATCCTCCCCCCCGGTGAGCATCCACGGGGACGGAGACCTCCTCGGCCAGACGCCGGAGACTTTTCGGGTGGTCCCCAAAGCCCTCCGGGTCATACTGCCCAGGGAAACCTCGACCTCGCTGCGAGTCAAATCCTTGGCCCCTTTCCTGAAGGCCTGATCCCATCTCCCTTCCCGCTCCATGCCGGGTTGGGTCTCATCCCTCCAGGAGTCGCCGTGGGTCCTCGATATATTTTCTCACCTCCTGCAGGAACTGAGCACCGATGCTTCCGTCGATCGCCCGATGGTCATAGGAAAGACAGAGGTACATCATCGAGCGGATGACGACGGCGTCCTCCCGCACCACGGGCATCTTGGCGATCCTTCCCATCCACAAGAGGGCGTTCTGCGGCTGGTAAATGATGGGGGTTGCCAGTACGGCGCCGAAAACCCCGGGGTTGGAGAGGGTGATCGTTCCCCCCCGCATGTCTTCCAGGGTCAGCTTCCGCTCCCGGGCCCGCGCGGAAATATCCTCCATCATCCGGGCGATCTCCTTCACCCCCCGGGACTCCACCCGTTTCAGCACGGGCGTGACCAACCCTTCGGCAATGGCCACGACGACTCCGAAATTGATGTACTTCTTGACGATGATCCGGTCCGCCAGGGTTTGGGAATTGATGATGGGGAATTTTTCGATCCCCCGCACCGCCGCCCGGATCACGAAGGGGACGTAGGTCAGGCTGACCCCCTCGTCCCTCCATTGAGGGGCCAGCTCGGACCGCAGCCGCACGAGTTCGGTCATGTCCACCTCGGCCACGGTGGTGACGTGCGCCGCCGTGCGGACGCTGAGGGACATTCCGTCGGCGATGGCCTTGCGGATTCCCACCAGGGGAAGGATCTCCTCCAGCTCGGGGATGCCCTCCTCCCGCCGCGGCTGCTTACGGGCGACGAATTTTTCCACGTCTTCCTTGGTGACCTGTCCCCCGGGACCCGTCCCGGTTACCTCGGCCAGGTCGATGCCGCGCTCCTTGGCCAGGAACCTGGCTGCTGGAAAGGCCCTGGCCTTTCCTCCGGCGGCTTTTTCCCTCTTTCCCGGAGTTGCCGCCTTTTCCTCCGGCTCTTCTCTCTCCTGGCGGACTTTTTCGAGGTAGGCCGAGAGGTCTTCCCCTTCCGTTCCCACCAAGGCCACCGTGGCTTCCGCCTTGGCGATGGTCTTTTCCCCGTACAAAATTTTCAGCAGGACCCCCGCCTCCGGAGCGACGATCTCAAAATTTACTTTCTCCGTCTCCACCTCGGCCAGGATCTCCCCCTTCTCCACCCGGTCTCCTTCCTTTTTCAACCAGCGGACGATGGTCCCCTCGGTAATGGAAACCCCCAGACTCGACAGTTTCACCTCGAAAGCCATTTTTTATTTCTCCATGGTTCTTTGGAAAATCGCCCAGCCCAAACAAGATAACCCGCCCAACATATTGCCAGAAGAGGCGCTTCTCGCCATCGAGTGGATGGAACGGGTCCCCAAATAATCTTCGCCCAGGGGGTGCGTCCCGCCCATGACGGGACAGAATCGGCGGGAACAACCCCGCTTCCGGAGCGGGTGCCTGGCTTCCGCAAAGCACCTGTCCCCGACCCCCTTGCGCAAAACCGAAATCCAGGTCGGAGGGGAACAACCAAATCATTTTCCGAGCCGGACCAATGAAAGAATGGGTGCCTCACTATGTCCCGGCAGGGGCGGGATGCGCCCCCGGGGCCCCTCCCGAATCGCTCCGGCACCCAAGAAGAGGATTCGTATAAGGAGGAATATCAGGAACGGCCGCTAGGATCGTTTTTCAGAATAGCTCCTTCACCGCGGCCACAATGTCGGACTCCTGGGGAATGAACAGCTGATCCGCATACCTTGAGCTGGGAATGATCACTTCCGCCATAGCCAACCTCTTGACCGGAGCGTCCAGCAGATGGAGGCCTTCTTCGGCCACCACCGCCGCGATTTCCGCCCCCACTCCGCCCATCTTGCTTCCTTCTTCGGCGGTCACCAGTTTGGCGGTTTTTTCCAAAGAATTAAGGATGCAATCCTTGTCCAAGGGGCGCAGGCTTCGCAGATCGATCACCTCGGCCTCGATTCCTTCCTTGGCCAGCTGCTCGGCGGCCCGCAGGGCTTTGTGCAGAGTCCATGCGTAGGAGACGATGGTTACATCCGACCCTTCCCGCTTCACCTCCGCTTTTCCGATGGGAAGGGTGTACTCTTCCTCCGGAACCGGGCCCTTGATCCCGTAAAGCAGCTTGTGTTCGTAGAACAAAACCGGGTTGTCATCCCGGACCGCTGTCTTGATCAACCCCTTGGCATCGTAAGGGGACGAGGGAAAGACCGCTTTCAACCCGGGAAAATGGAGGAAGGTGGCCTCCAGGGACTGGCCGTGATGGCAGCCGCCCCCGTTGGC
>LJUR01000108.1 GCA_001304105.1 Deltaproteobacteria bacterium SM23_61 | reverse complement strand
GTCTCTTTTATCATTCGCGCGGATAACCATGGGGAAGGCGGAATTTTCTCCCTTCTCGGGTTGGTGTCCAATGAAAGCAAGAAGCTGTCCCCCCGCCTCCGATCCATTGCGGTGGGCGGGGGGATCCTCGGCGCAGGACTGCTCGCGGGAGAAGGAATCATCACCCCCGCCATCTCCGTTCTTTCGGCGGTGGAGGGCCTTGAAGTGGCCACCGAGGCCGCTTCTCCATTCATCCTACCCATTGCCTGCCTTATTATCTTCATCCTGTTTTTCTTTCAGCACCGTGGAACTGCCAACATCGGAAAGCTCTTCGGCCCCATCATGACACTC
This sequence comes from Deltaproteobacteria bacterium SM23_61, assembly GCA_001304105.1. Classification (GTDB taxonomy): domain Bacteria; phylum Desulfobacterota; class SM23-61; order SM23-61; family SM23-61; genus SM23-61. The sequence continues at coordinate 10,617 of LJUR01000108.1, read as the reverse complement.
TGGTTCCTAGCGATCGCCGTGCTGGGGATGGCGGTCATCGTTCAAGCCCCACAAATCTTACTGGCCGTGAATCCCCTTTATGCCTACCATTTCTTTGTTACCAACAAATTCCAATCCTTGGTGGTTTTTGGGTCGGTCGTTCTCTGCATAACTGGATGCGAGGCTCTCTATGCCGACCTGGGTCACTTCGGGAAAAGAGCGATCCGGTTCTCTTGGCTGGGCCTGGTTTTTCCCGCCCTCCTCTGCAATTATTTTGGCCAGACCGCCCTCCTTTTGAAATATCCTGATATGGCTTTTAATCCTTTTTATGGCCTGGTCCCCAAATTTTTCCTCTATCCCATGGTTGCGCTGGCCACCATAGCCACGGTGATCGCTTCCCAGGCGTTGATTTCGGGCGTCTTTTCACTGACCCAGCAGGCGATCGACCTGGGGTATTCCCCTCGTTTTCATATTGTTCACACCTCTTATGAAATAAAAGGACAGATCTACGTGCCAGCGGTCAATTATGCTCTGATGGTCGCCTGCCTGGCGGTGGTGATCGGATTTCGTGGATCTACTGGAATTGCAGGGGCCTATGGACTCGCCGTGACCGGAACGATGAACATCACTTCAACCCTGTTTTTCATTCTTTCTACCCGAGGCTGGGGTTGGTCGGTTTGGAAGGCAGCGCCTTTGGTTATTCTTTTCCTCCTCTTCGACTCTTCCTATTTCCTGGCGAATCTTCTGAAGATCGTCGATGGAGGATGGGTTACCCTGTTTATTGCAGGCCTGATTACCATCGCTCTAACGACCTGGAGGAAAGGGCGTACGGAATTGTATCGCAAGATCGGCACGCGGCTGCCCATAAAAGCATTCCTTGAAGACTTGTCCAGGCACGACATCCCGAGAGTAAAAGGGACGGCGGTTTTTCTTTCCATCACCCCGGAAGGAACCTCTCCGGTTCTTCTGCATCACCTCAAGCACACGAAGGTTTTGCATAAAAAAGTGTTGCTCCTTTCGTTGATGACGGCCAACATCCCAAGGGTGAAGCTGGGGGATCGGGTCAACGTGGAAAATCTTGGGCAGGGCTTTTATAGCGTAGTTGCTCACAACGGCTACATGCAAAGGCCCAGCATTCCGGAGATCATGAAGATGGTTGACATACAAGGCCTTGAGATCAATCTAGCCGAAACGACCTTTTACTTGGGGAGGGTCACTCTGCTTACCCACGGCGATTCGAAGATGGCTCATTGGCGCAAATCCCTCTTCGCCTTCATGTCGCGGGTGGCCGGGAGCCCCACGGCATACTTCAATCTTCCCGCTGATAGGGTCGTGGAATTGGGGGCGCAGGTCCAGCTTTAGTTTTCCGCTCCTTTGTTCCCCCGGAATCCATTAAAAAGTGGCCTTGAAGCGCGGTTCAAGTCGGTGATCCCTCCGAATTCCACATTCTGTCCAGTTCTCATTCCGTCCCCGTATCGGGAGCTTTTGGTACTTGCCTCGAGGAGAGCTCTGAACCTAGTATGGTTCAGGGCGGAGGGCTCCTCAAGGGCCCCAGGCCGGCTCCTCAAGTCACGCCCAAAGCGTGACGGTCTTCAAGGTCCGAAGGGCCGGTCTTTCTTCATTCCGCTTTCAAATCATTCCATATCCAGTGGATAAATGGGGCGGCGGATCTTGTGGTAGGTAAAACGCTTCAGATCTCTGGAAGCCAGGCCCCCGCTGTCAACCAGCATGACCTTCCGGGAAATGGGCTCGAAGGCGGCCCGGAAGTGGTGCCAGGATTTGACGGCAACGGCCGAGCAGGCCCTTGGATCGATCTTCTGGCTTAGAAAAACCTGAAGGTCATAAACCTGTATGTTGTGGGTGGTCACCAGGGCCTGCACACCGCCGGAGCGAAGGACGGCGGTGGGGCCCATGGAGAACTGAACCCCTTTGCTCATGGGGCCCCGGGCGATGAATTTTCCGTCGCTCACATGCTCGACGGTTCCCCGAATCTTCAGGGAGGGGCCATATGTTTTCGGATCGATTTTCGCCCCCAGCGTGATTTCTACCTCCTGGCCAACCCCCGCAGCGATGCATTTTTGAACTGCCTCCGGGTCGGGTACGCAGCCGAAGGCGGCTTTTTTTAAATCGGCCTGAATCATGGCCTCCAGCAATCGAACCGAATCCCCGTATCCCCCTGACCCGGGATTGTCAGTGAAATCCGCCAGGATGAGCGGCCGGCCATCCTTTGATCCTTTCCCGGCCTCGGCCATGGCTTCTTTCAGAGTGTATAGGGGGACGGTGATTTCCCGGCGGGTTTCCCAGACATCCTTTAATAATTCCTCGGCCACCCCCTTGAATTGGGAGGGGTCGCCGTGCGCCGAAATGGTTACGGAAGGCCCGGCATTGGGGATATCGGCCCAGACAAACCCGGCGCAGATCGCGATGGCCAAAATGCCCGGACTTTTCTGACGCAACTGATCCGCATGGACCAGGATCTTTGACATGGGGCCTCCCTGGGTGCGCCCGTAATCAAGTCCCTCCAGCACGGGGCCCTGCCAAACCAGGGAGCGGGGCCGGATCTCCCCGTTCATGGCGCGTTGGAGCAAATCAGCGGCTTCCATGGCCCTTTCGTATTGATCGATGTGCGGGTAGGTGCGGTAGGCAATGACGATATTGGCCAGTCGGGCCATGGCGTTAGACACGTTGGCATGGATGTCGAGGGTGATGGCGATGGGAATCTCCGGCCCGAGCTTTTCCCTCAAACGCCGCAGCAGGTCTCCCTCGGCGTCGTCCTGGTCTTCCGTGACCATGGCCCCGTGGAGGGAAAGGAGAACCCCATCGAAAGGCCCTTCCTGGCAGGCTTCGAGCACCGCCCCGCTCAGATGGGCCCAATCTTCGGCCGGGGTCTTTCCGCCCGGGGTAGCGGCGGCGGCGATGGGCTGTACTAGCTCCCACCCGTATTTCTTGGCCGCGTCGAGGTGCGCCCCCATCTCCGTCTTCGTTCCGGAAAAGGCTTTGGCGATTTCCTCCCCCCGGTAGTAGCGTCGGGCCTTATACAAGGCCAGGGTGGTGGGGAGGACGCTGAAAGTGTTGGTTTCGTGACTGACTTCGGCGGAAAGAATTTTTCGGGCCAATCTTTTTTCTCCTCATTGAAAAGATTTTATCGGGACACAGATGAACACAGCTCGGCTGAGCCCCAAGCAAAAGAAATCACCCCCTCCCTCCCCTCCCCCTTCGAGGGGGAGGGTTAGGGTGGGGGGGAACGCAGATGAACACGGATAAGAAAGTGCATAAAGTTAAGAACGGGTCTTTATTGCCTTTGACTCCGAACTCCCTTCGGGCGCGCGCCGCGCGCCCCTACAACCTCCAAACTCTTCCCCTTACACCCAACACCCAATACCCAACACCTTACACCCAACACCCGACACCCTTGTTTTTTTCATTCCGCATTCTCAGTACAGATGGCAGGTCACATACCCCTCTTCATCCCTTCGCTCCGGGGGGGCTTTTTCACCGCACTCCGGTTTGGCATAGACGCAGCGGGGATGAAATGTACACCCGGAAGGCGGATCAAGCGGGTTCGGAAAGCCGGCTCCCAGCTGGAGCTCCGGCACTCCCAGGCCGGGCTCCGGGGTCAGCACCGATTCCAGCAGGGCTTTCGTGTAAGGGTGGCGGGGCTTCTCGAAAATCCGGTCCGTCTCTGCTTCCTCCACGATCCGGCCCAGATACATCACCGCTACACGTGTGGCCAGGTGCTCCACCACCGCCAGGTTATGGCTGATGAGAAGGTAGGTGAGGCCCAGGTCCCGGCGCAGGGAAATCAGGAGATTCAGGATCTGGGCCTGGACCGAGACGTCGAGGGAAGAGGTCGGCTCGTCGCAGATCACCACTTGGGGACGCATGATCAATGCCCTGGCTACGGCCACGCGCTGGCGCTGCCCCCCGGAAAGCTGGCCGGGGTAACTGTGAAGCACCCGTTTGGGCAAACCCACCAGATCCAGTATCTCCTCCACCTTGCCGCGCCACGTGGAAGAACCTCCCACCCGGTGAACCCGCAGGGGGAGGGAGACGATGGAGCCTATCGTCTTGCGGGGATTCAACGAGGAATAAGGGTCCTGGAAGACGGGCTGAATCTTGCGGGCGATGGTCCGGCGCTCCTCCTTCTTCATGGCCTTCCCGTCGATCAGGATTTCCCCGCTGCTCGGCGGCAGGAGCCCCAGAAGAATCCGGGCCAGGGTGGTCTTGCCGCAGCCCGACTCTCCCACCAGTCCCAGAACGTCCCCCTTTTGAATCCGGAGAGACACGCCGTTGACCGCATGGAGGTTTCTCTTGCCTTTAAAGAGGCCTCGGGCCACCGTGAAGGTCCGGTGGATGTTTCTTAATTCCAGAACGGGAACAGAAGATTCACTCATATTTGCAAAGGAGTAAAATCATCCCAAAATATGTGTCTCACGAAGGCCAAGGGGGGACTAAATCGTTTTTGGCCCGAGGGCGGCCAGCCGGCCGCCCCTACAATTTTCTGCTGTCACTCTATGCTCTTTGCTCTGTGCTCTTCGCTATTCTCAGCCGTTACTCTATGCTCTCTGCTCTATCCTCTATGCTTTTTTCGTCAGTTTTTCCGGCTCCAGCAGGCACCGGTAACCGTGGGTTTCGCTGACCATGCGCATCCCCGGATCCTGGACGGCGCAATCCTGAAAGGCCAGCGAACAGCGGTTGCGGAAGGTGCAGCCCGCCAGCTCTCCCACGGGCGTCGGGACCATACCGGGAATGGAACCCAGGAACTCGCCGCGTTGTGTCTTTCCGGGTATGGGAATACAATCCAGAAGGCCATTAGTATAAGGATGCAGGGGCCGGGTGAAGACATCCTTCACGCTTCCCGTTTCCACAATCTGCCCGGCGTACATGACCGCGACCCGGTCCGTGACCCGGGCCACGATCCCTAAGTCATGGGTGATGAGGATCATGGCCATCTGGAACTCGCGCTGGAGACCCCGCAGGAGATGAAGAATCTGGGCCTGGATGGTCACGTCCAGGGCCGTGGTCGGCTCGTCGGCGATGATCAACTCCGGGTCGCACATGAGGGCCATGGCGATCATCACCCGTTGCCGCAGACCTCCGGAGAGCTGGTGCGGGTACTGTCCGAGGCGGTTCCTGGCCGCGGAGATGCCAACTTTTTCCAGGAGGAACACGCCCCGCTTCCGCGCCTCGGAGCGGCTTACCTGCCGATGGCGGATCATGGCTTCCATAAGCTGATTGCCGATGGTGTAGGAAGGGTTCAAGGAGGTCATGGGCTCCTGGAAGATCATCGACATTCGGTCCCCGCGGATGTCGGCCATCTCCCGCTCCTTCAGCCCGTTGAGGTCCTTCCCCGAAAAAGACAGGCGGGACGCCTTCCGGATCGCCGATTTGGGAAGGAGGTTCATGACCGCCAGGGCGGTCATGGACTTGCCGCAACCCGACTCCCCCACCAGCCCCAGGGTTTCCCCTTTCCCGACCGTGAAGTCGATCCCCCGCACCGCGTGTAAGTCGCCGGTGGCGATGGGGATATCAACCTGGAGATTTTCAACTTCGAGCAAAGGGCGCATATAAGTTCGGAGCAATGTAGTTCGGAGTTCGGAACACAGAATATCGAAGGTAGCAAATATTTAAACTAAACCATATATTCTCTCGCAGAGCTCACAGAGGCCACAGAGATCATACCCAAAACAATCAAATTCCATTTTTTAGAGCTTCTTGCAAATGTCACTGAATCCGTCATTCCGGCGCAAGCCGGAATCCAGAATTGCTTGAAGATCCCGGATTCCGGGTCGCGCTTCGCTTGCCCGGAATGACCATTTCCCCTCGCTTGCGAGAGTTTTGCCGAAGACTCTTGGCTGATATTTTCCCCTCCGCGTTCTCTGCGGCCTCTGCGAGAGACAGGATTTTTTCTGTTGCCTGTTGCCTGTTGCCTTGGCCTATTTCGTTCAAAACTTGAAACTCGAAACCCGAAACTTGAAACTGTTTTTCATCGATTTTCCGGCGCGGTCACGTCGCGAATTCCATCTCCCAGGAGGTTGATCGCCAGGACCAGCACAAAGAGCGCTATTCCCGGAATGGTAATCAGCCACGGCTCGAAGAAAAGAAAGTCTTTCCCCTCCGAGACCATGAGCCCCCAGGACGGCATGGGGGGCGGCACGCCCATTCCCAGGAAAGAGAGGGCGGCCTCCAGCAGAATGGCGTTGGCCATTTCCAGTGTGGCCACCACCACCAGGCTGTTCACGATATTGGGCATGATCTCGGAAAGAAGGATCCGCGGGGTGGAGCAGCCCACCGCCTCGGCTGCCGGAACGTAGTCCTGGTTGCGAATCTGCTGGGTGGCGCTGCGCATGACCACGGCGTAACGGTTCCACAGCAGAAGCCCCAGAACGATGATGACGACTTTGAGCGATCCCCCCACCATCGCCACCACGGCCACTGCCACCAGCACGAAGGGAATGCTGAGTCGCAGCGTAATGATAAAGGTGATCACCATATCCACCCGCCCCCCAAAGAAGCCGGCCACGACCCCCAGGGCGGTCCCGATCACCCCGGAGATCAGGGCCACGCAGAAGCCGATGAGGAGCGAGATCCGCGCCCCATATAGAAGACGGCTCAAATAGTCGCGGCCCACATGGTCGGTGCCCAGGGGATGGCTCCACTTTCCCTCGGCCTGCCAGAAGGGCTTTGACAGCCGGGTGGTAAGGCTCTGGGCATAAGGGTCATGAGGGGAGAGGACCGGAGCCAGCAGGGCAAAGAAGATGATGACCGCCAGGGCAATCCCCCCGATCATGAATCCCTTGTGCCCGAAGATGCGGCGGCGCAGGATCTGCCCCGGGGAAGGGCCCAGGATTTCTTCGACGGGCGGAATCGGTCGGAGTTCCATCTCAGGCCACCCGGATCCGCGGGTCGAGCCAACCATTGAGGAGGTCGGCCAGCAGGGTGAGAAGGATATAAATCACTGAAAACACCAGGATCACAGCTTGAACGGTGGGAAAGTCGGAGCGGGTGATGGACTCCCAGGCCAGGTATCCCATTCCCTGGAGGGCAAACACCGTCTCGATCACGATGGACCCCCCCAGCATGAAGCCAAATTGCACGGCGGATACACTGACCACCGGAATGACGGCGTTACGCAGGGCATGCTTGAAAAGGATCGATCCGGGAAGCAAGCCCTTGGCCCGGGCCGTGCGGATGTAATCGGAGGCCAGGACTTCCAACATCCCTGCCCGGGTGAGGCGCATGAGGGCCGGCATGGCGAAATAGCCCAGCACGATGGTGGGCATGACGAAATATTCCCAGCCCTCCGTTCCCGAAGGGGGAAGGAGCGGCAGCCAGACGCTCAATACGACGATGAGCATGAGGCCGAGCCAGAAGCTCGGCATGGCCTGCCCCATGACCGAGAGAAAGAGGGCCGTTCGGTCGATCCAGCTGTTGGGGCGGATGGCGGCAATCACCCCCAGGGGGATGGAAAAAACCAGAGCAAAGACGATGGCCGAGCATCCCAGGATCAGGGTCACGGGGAGGCGGGTGGCCATGATCTCGCTCACCGGCAGCCGGAAATAATAGCTCATCCCGAAGTCCCCCTTAAGGGCTTTCCCGACCCAGGTCAGGTACTGGATGTGAATGGGCCGGTCGAGGCCGTAGAATTTTCGGATGTTGACGATGTCCACGTCGGTCGCCGCTTCCCCGCCGATGGCCGTCGCCGGGTCGCCCGAAAGGTAGAGCAGGCCGAAGCTGAGGGCGGATACCACCAGCGTGACCGCCACAGCCAGGGCAAGTCTTTTCAGGGTATAGATGAGCATTCCTTTTTCCCGTCGGCCCCTTTAACAGGGAAAAGGCCCGGTCCATTCCGGCCGGGCCTTCGGCTTTTTTCGGTCTTCCTATTTCCAGGAGGCGTTGAAGAACCGGGGAATTTCATCCGACTGGGGAACGAAGTTCAGATCTTTGGTGAACGCAAAATTCATGTTGGCAGACCACAGGGGTAAGCAGTAGGCCTGCGCGGCAATGCGCTGCAATGCCATCTTGTAATTTTTCTTCCGCACCTCCGGGTCGATGGAGGTGTCGGCAATCTGCAGCCATTTCATCACTTCCGGGTCCCGGGCGTTATCATCCGCCGTACCCCGGAAGAAATTCCCGGTGAAGGCCGAGGCGTCGGGGATGGAATAGGACCCCCAGTTGTTGTGGGACATATCCACTTCGCCGTTTCGGATCTTATCCCGGACCGCGGCGTATTTCATCCATTGAATCTTGGCCTTGATGCCCACGGCGTTGAGGTACCCCATGATGGCTTCCATCTCGCCCCGTTCCCGCCAGCCGTAATAATCCATCTCAAAACCATTCGGGTATCCTGCTTCCGCCAGGAGCTTCTTGGCCTTGGCCGGGTTGTACTCGTATTTAATCACGTCGTCGGTGCAGCCGAACTGGGTTGGATAACAGGCTGAATTAACGAGCCGGGAAGCTCCTTTGACCAGGGTATTCCGGATGGTGGCCTTGTCGATGGCGTGGCAGATGGCCTGCCGGACCTTCAATTTGTTCAGCGGGGAGTTCCGCCCCTTTTTATTGGCCGCGTCAAAAAGCAGGAAAAAGACCCTCATGGTATCGGCGGTTTTCACGGTGATTTTGGGCATCTTGGCCAGCTTCTCCGCTGGGTCCGGCGGCAGCCGCCAGAGCCAGTCCGCCCTCCCGGACATGAGCTCGGCGATCTGGGTGTTTACCTCGCTGATGAAGCGGATATGAAGCTTGCCGATGCTCGGCTTACCCTTGGGGCTGGCGGCAAAGTAATTTTCGTTCTTGGCCAGGATGATATGCTTACCCGGAACCACCTCGACCCCCTTGTAGGGACCGGTTCCCACCGGTTTGACGGCCATTCCCTCGGGGCCCACCTTGGAATAATATTTATGGGGATAGATGGCCGTGACTCCGGCGATGTATGCGGGCGCGGCCGGGAAATTTTTCTTGGTCTTCACGCGTACCTTGAATTTTCCCAGCTTCTCGCACTTTTCGATCCAGTTCACGTTGTTCTGGGTTTTGACGCCGTTCTTCGGGTCGGAAACCCAGTTCAGGGTGTACACCACATCATCGGCATCAAATTCGTCGCCGTTGTGAAACTTCACTCCCTGGCGCAGGTCGAACTCGAGGGTCTTGTCGTCCACGAATTTCCAGGAGGTAGCCAGGTTTGGCTTGTATTCCCCCGTATTGATGTCGCGGTAGAGCAGGCTGTCCCAGAGATGATGGCACAGCACCACCCCCAGACGGTCGGTGTTGAAATAGTTGTCCACCGATGAAAGCTCTACCGGGTGGAGGATGTACAGGGTGTCGTTGGCTTTGCCTGCCTGGGCCGCAGGGGCCGTGAGAAGGAAAGCCAAAAGGACGATCAACCAAAACAAAGAAAATCTTCTGTCCATCTTTCAACCTCCTTTTTTTGATAAATTTTAACTCCCCTCCCCCTTGAGGGAATACGAACGCGAAATGCGTTTCGAACCACAACCCCCTCTCCCCTTGAAGACCATGTCATAATCCGTCTATCGGGGGGGGAGGGGGAAAATAGAGTTTCCAAATGGGTACTGAATCGTCCCTGCTAGGCCAGAAAGTCGGCCAGTTTTTTCATCCCTTCCTTAATCAGGGGCACGTCGATCCCCGAATAGGCGAACCTGATGTATTGCTCGGTCTCACCCGGCAGTGGCCGGCCGAAGTGCTTGCGGGTGCAAAAGCTCACCCCTGTTGCCTGCAGAACCAGTTTGCGGAAATCCTCCACGTCGCTGACTTTCTTGCGCTTCATGGCCCCGGTCACATTGGGGAAGAGGTAAAAGGTCGCCTCGGGCTTGAAGCAGCGGACGCCCGGGATGGCGTTCAACAGATCGACCAGCACATCCCTTCTTTCTTTCAGTACGGACAGGATGCCCAGGGGCCCCTCGTTGCTTCCCCGGAGCCCGGCCAGGGCTCCGTACTGGATGAAATGATTCGAGCAGGATTCATCGTTCACGTTGATCTTGGAGATGTGGGCGATGAATTTCGCCGGCCCCACCGCGGCTCCCAGGCGCCAGCCGGTCATGGCGAACTTCTTGCTGAAAGTGTAAAGGATGACCGTGCGCTCGGCCATGCCGGGAAAGCTGGCGATGGACATGGGTTTGCCGCTGTAGCGGATCTCGAAGTAGGCCTCGTCGGACAGCACGAAGAGGTCGTTCTTCAGCACCAGCGAAGCCAGCTCTTCCATCTCCTCCGGAGGGGAGGAGGCTCCAGTGGGATTCTGGTAGTTGTTGTAGATCAGGATTTTGGCCCCCGCCTGGACCCCTTTGCGGATGGCCTCCATGTCCAGGATGAAACCGTCGCGAGCTTCCTTGTAACCATAGGGAAGGCCCGTGCCGCCGTGGAATTCGATCTGCGATTCATAGATGGGATAACCCGGGTTGGGGTAGAGGACTTTGTCCCCGGGATTCATGGACGCCAGGATGAACTTGCCGATGGTGGGCTTGCCCCCGGGCTGGATGGAGACGTTGTCCGCCGTGAGTTTCAGCCTGCGCTGTTCCCCCACGTCCTTGGCCACCGCTTCCCGCAGTTCCGGAATCCCGGCCGTGGGGCAGTAGCCCGTCTTGCCCTTTTTCATGGCCTCGACGGCCGCCTCCATCACGTTGGAGGGGG